>CAKZOK010000016.1 GCA_937136415.1 uncultured Cytophagales bacterium
GAGACCGTTAAAAACGGTCTCTTTTTTTGTGATAAATCACTCATGATAGATAGTCCCCCAACTTTCTATCAGATCTTATATTGAGAATTAACTCAACACTTCTATTTTATTGTCTACAATCTCCTTAATAGGAATTATAATTTTCTTATTTTCTGTTGATATTACAACTGATATTTCATCTATTGATTCAATAGAATGTTTTGTTTCGTTTTTATTTTCATCAAATACACTTAAATACTTTTTAGTTGCTGAATTCAGATATAATCTACAAATAGGCTTTCGATTATTGTCATCTAGCAAAACACCAAAATAAGATTGTGTATCTCTATGTGCAATACGCTCAACAGGTAATTTTCTTCTAAGTATAGCGACAATTACTCTATAAGCATCTAATTCTTCTTCTGTTGTATCTATCTTGCTAATTTCCTCTTCAATTACTTCTTCTGCTTCTTGTTCTTTTTCTGACTCTGCTTCTTTATTCAAAGCTGCATTCAATCGACTATTAACTCTTTCACTAAGCATCTGACTAAATGCTTTTTGAACTAACTCTGTAAACTCTTCCACAACAGAAGCTGTCAACCTTCCTGAATAAACTTTATTTGCAAATAGTTTTACAAATTCTGGAGAGGGAGATTGAATTTCTTTACTTATGGCATTTCTTATTTCTCTTGAATATTTTAATGAACTTGCATTATTGAATATCTTATCTACATCAAAGTTAGATTTGTGAAATTTTTCTATTTCCTTTATTACACTTTCTTTCAAGTCAGTAAGGTTAAACTCTAAAAACGGTTTTTCATCCATTTTATTAGACTCTTCTAAATCAGTATAAAACTTATATTCAATACCATTTGTTAGTAATGAGAACTTTGTTTTACTAACATGAAAATAACGAAAGAGTTGAGACCCATGTATATCTAATTTTTGTTTCCAATTTTTACATTCTATTATTAAAATAGGAATATCATTTTGAAAAATTGCGTAATCTACTTTTTCACCTTTTTTCAAACCTAAGTCTGCTGTAAACTCGGGCACAACTTCAGTTGGGTCAAAAGTGTCATAACCTAGAAGATTAATAAAGGGAAGAACAAAAGCATGTTTAGTTGCTTCTTCTGTTTCTATCTTATCTTTTAATTGTTCAATTTTATCAGCAAGAGCTTTTAGTTTATTTGCAATTTCCATAGTAAATTTCAGAGTAGTTATTGGAAGTTTGATTTGTTTTTTACAATTATACATTTTTTATTAGACTTTTCAATACAAAAAGACATAAAAAAGTAATATTTTTAATTTTTTAAAAAAAAGATACTTTCCCTCGTTCCTCGTAGTGTTTTGAGCCAAACAAAAAAAATGAATGTTGAGCGTAGTCTTTAGCGCAGCGATGACTACGACCTATCAGTTCGTCAAGTCTTAGACTTGAAAACTAAGTAGCTGTATTCATCAAAAAAGCCGTATCTTCCCAACTGTTCGTAGTATTCCACTAAGAATCTATACATGTATTTAAGTGTTATGCTTTTATTTCCTCATTCCAATCAAAAAAAAGGAGCGAGGATTTTTTTTGTTTTAGCAAAAACTAAACAAATAGTTTTTTCGTTCTTTCTACAAATGATAGAAAAAGTACAATCTTAAAAAAGTGTAATTATGAATAATCCTACTACTTCGCCTGTACCTTTAGAAGTGGCTTTGTTTTTTGTACAAAAACTGCCTGTTTCGTATCAAAAAGCTATTTTTGAGTGGCTTTCTGCAAATGAAGAAATAAAAACAGAAGAAAATAATCAAACAGAAATTAAACGTCTTCCCTTAAAATTTGGAGCAGGAAAACATTTAATAACTTTTGTAGCAAATGATTTTAATGAACCTTTAGAAGATTTTGAAGAGTATATGTAATCTGTTTATTGAATTATAAATTACAAAAAATGAAAATTTTATTAGACACTCATGCTTTAATTTGGTATTCAGAAGGAAACAAAATGCTGGATAAAAAATGGATAGAAATTATTGAAAATCCATTGCATAAAAAATATTTTAGTTACGTTAGTTTGTGGGAAATGAATATCAAAGTTAGTATAGGAAAACTTAATTTAGCAGTTAATTTACCTATTGAGATTGTTCCTAAAGAAATTGAAATTTTACAACCAACACTTTCTGATTTGAACGAACTTTCCAAATTACCATTACATCATCGTGATCCATTTGATAGATAATAATTTTTTACTAATGAGTAATGATGGTAATTTTAAAAAATATCCTGTAGAATTAGTGTAAAATGAAAATTTCCTCATTCCAATCAAAAAAAAGGAGTGAGGAATTTTTTTATTTCCCATGTAGTAAAAAGCAAGCCATTTTCCAAATGACACATACACACAAAAAAAGCCTTCCAAAAACTAAATTTTGAAAGGCTTTTTGGTTTATATGAGTCTAAGAATTAACCTACTGTTTGAGTAGTTTCTTCTTGGTTTTCTTCATTTTGTTCTAATGCTTCCAAACGCATACGGTTTAGTTGAGCTTCTGTACGAGTAGATTTTACATTTTCATCGACTAATGTATCTTCTAACTTTTCATACGTTTTCTCATCATAAACGATAAGGTCTTCGTATTTACGCAAGCCTGTACCTGCAGGAATAAGATGTCCTACAATTACATTTTCCTTCAAACCATTCAAGTCATCAGATTTACCACGAATAGAGGCTTCACTCAATACTTTTGTAGTTTCTTGGAAAGAGGCTGCTGACATGAAACTCTTCGTACCCAACGATGCTTGTGTAATACCACGCAATGTAGGTTTCGAAACTGCTGGTTGTGCTTCACGCACTTTAGCAACTTTCATATCCTTACGACGCAAACTAGAATTTTCATCTCTAAGCGCACGAGCAGTAACAATCATACCTACTTTAAGTTTGGTAGATTCTCCTACATCAGTAACAATTTTTTTATCCATAAATGAATCATTTTCTCCACGAACTTCAAATTTATCTACAATTTGATTTGGTAGGAAATATGTATCACCTGGATCGATAATTTCTACTTTCTGCATCATCTGACGAACAATTACCTCAATATGCTTATCATTGATTTTTACACCCTGTAAGCGATATACATCTTGGATTTCGTTAGTCAAATATTCTTGAACTGCTGTTGGTCCTTTGATAGAAAGAATATCTGCTGGTGTAATAGCACCATCTGACAGTGGCATACCTGCTTTTACAAAGTCATTTTCTTGTACAAGAATATGCTTAGAAAGCTGCACCATGTATTTTTTGATAATTCCATCTTTCTTAGATTCAACAAAAATCTCTCTGTTACCACGTTTGATTCCTCCATAACTTACAATACCATCAATTTCTGATACTACTGCTGGATTGGAAGGGTTACGAGCTTCAAAGAGTTCGGTTACACGTGGAAGACCACCTGTAATATCTCTACTCTTAGAAACTGAACGAGGAATTTTTGCCAAAATCTGACCTGCAATTACTTTTTGTCCTTCTTCGACAGATAGGTAAGCACCTGCTGGAACATTACTACTTGCTGTTTGTTCTTTTTTATCAACAACAGTAAGCGTAGGATTTCGTGTCTTATCTCTACTTTCAATAATTATTTTCTGACGGTGACCTGTCTGCTCATCAGATTCTTCTTTATAAGTAATACCTTCTTCAATTCCTTCAAAGTTTACAATTCCATCATATTGAGAAAGAATTACAGCATTAAAAGGGTCAAAGTTGTATAGAGCATCATCTTTTTTGACGGTTTGTCCGTCTTTAATAGATAAGAAAGCACCATAAGGAACATTATGAGAAGCTAGTATTTTAGAAGGGTTTTCTAAATCGATAATTCGCATCTCACCAATACGTGACATTACGACTTTACCTTTTTTGCCATCTTCATCAAGTGTATCAATCGTTCTGACTTCTTCTAATACAACTTTACCTTCTTTTTTTGCTTTAATAGTAGATTCTACTGCAATATTAGAAGCTGTACCACCAACGTGGAATGTACGAAGAGTAAGCTGTGTACCTGGTTCTCCAATAGATTGAGCAGCAATTACACCGACTGATTCTCCTTGTTGTACTAATTTTCCAGAAGCAAGATTTCGTCCATAACATTTGCCACAAACACCTACACGAGTTTCACAAGTAAGTACAGAGCGTATATCTACTGCTTCTACACCTGCTTCTTCGGCACGTTTGGCATCTACTTCATCTATAAGCTGACCTGATTCAATGATGATTTGGTCTTCATTTTCTGGGTGGAAAACATCATGTACTGATACTCTACCCAAAATACGGTCAGAAATTGGTTCGATAATCTCTTCTTGTTCTTTTAGAGCTGTTACTGTCAAGCCACGCAACGTACCACAATCGGTTTCGTTTACGATAATATCTTGAGCAACATCTACCAAACGACGAGTAAGATAACCAGCATCGGCAGTTTTGAGAGCTGTATCTGCAAGACCCTTTCTAGCACCGTGTGTAGAGATAAAGTATTCCAAAACGTCTAGTCCTTCTTTAAAGTTAGAAAGAATAGGGTTTTCAATGATTTCACCTACCGAACCTTGTAAGTTCTTTTGAGGTTTTGCCATCAAGCCACGCATACCACCTAATTGACGGATTTGTTCACGAGAACCACGTGCGCCAGAGTGCATCATCATATAAATAGAATTGAATCCTTGTTCGTCAGTTTCTAACTGCTCCATCAATTCATCTGTAATTCTACGGTTTACTTTTGTCCAAGTATCAATTACTTGATTGTAGCGTTCGTTGTCAGTAATCAGACCCATGTAGTAGTTTTGTGTAATTACTGCTACTTCGTCTTTTGCTTCTGCTACCAAACGCTCTTTATTGTCTGGAACTGGAATATTATTAATACCAATAGAAAGACCTCCTCTATAGGCTTGGTCAAAACCTAAAAATTTAATTTCGTCTAAGAATTCGGCAGTACGAGCCATACCGACTAACTTAACAATTTTAGAAATTACTTTTTGAAGAGTTTTTTTACTAAGAAGTTCGTTGATATAACCTACTTCTTTCGGAACACATTTATTAAATGGTACTCGCCCTGCAACTGTTTCTATAGTTTTGTATTCTAATTCACCTGTGTCTTCATTCAGTACATTTGTACGAAGGAAAATATAAGCGTGTTTAGAAATAGATTTATGATTGAGAGCCATAATTACTTCCTCTTCCGAGTAGAATCTCATGCCTTCTCCTTCAATTTTTAATGTTGGTATGCTTCTTCTTCCTTTTGTTAGGAAATAAAGACCCAAGACCATATCCTGTGAAGGTACAGTAATTGGGCTACCACTTGCAGGCGAAAGAATATTATGCGAAGCAAGCATTAATAAAGAGGCTTCCAAAACAGCTTCTTGCCCTAGAGGAACATGAACAGCCATTTGGTCACCATCAAAATCGGCGTTGAAAGCCGTACAAACTAATGGGTGCAACTGGATTGCTTTTCCTTCAATAAGTTTTGGCTGGAATGCTTGAATACCCAAACGGTGCAAAGTAGGCGCACGATTTAGGAGAACAGGGTGTCCTTTCAATACATTTTCCAAAATATCCCAAATTACTGGGTCTTTTCTATCAACAATTTTTTTAGCTGATTTTACGGTTTTTACGATACCACGTTCAATGAGTTTGCGAATTACAAAGGGCTTGAATAGCTCGGCAGCCATATTTTTTGGAAGCCCACACTCATGAAGTTTGAGTTCTGGACCTACCACGATTACCGAACGACCCGAATAATCAACACGTTTACCCAAAAGGTTTTGACGAAAACGCCCTTGTTTACCTTTGAGCATATCTGAAAGTGATTTTAAGGCACGGTTGCCATCACCACGAACAGCGTTTACTTTACGAGAGTTATCGAAAAGAGAATCAACAGCTTCTTGAAGCATACGTTTTTCATTACGTAAAATTACTTCAGGAGCTTTTATATCTATCAATCTTTTCAGACGATTGTTGCGAATGATAACACGACGGTACAAATCATTCAAATCCGAAGTAGCGAAACGCCCACCATCAAGTGGAACTAAAGGACGCAATTCAGGTGGAATAACAGGCACCATTTTGATAACCATCCAAGATGGCTCATTCGGAACATTTCTAGATTTGGCATCACGGAATGCTTCCACTACACGCAAACGCTTTAAGGCTTCTGCCTTACGTTGTTGTGAGGTTTCGTTCATTGCAGCAGCACGCAAATCATACGAAAGTTGGTCTAAATTAAGTCTAATTGGGTCAAGAAGCATAACGATTGCTTCAGCTCCCATTTTTGCAATGAATTTTTCAGGGTCAGAGTCGTCTTTTTGCTGATTTTCACGAGGCAATTTGTCCATGATGTCCAAATATTCGTCTTCAGTCAAGAAATCTAAACGTTGTAGCCCTTCATTTTCCATTATACCAGGCTGAACTACGGCATAACGCTCGTAATAAATAATCTGGTCTAGTTTTTTTGTTGGCAGACCGAGCAAATAACCTATTTTATTAGGCAATGAACGGAAATACCATATATGCGCTACTGGAACAACAAGTTGAATGTGTCCCATACGCTCACGACGGACTTTCTTTTCCGTTACTTCTACGCCACAACGGTCGCAGATAATTCCTTTATAGCGAATACGCTTGTACTTTCCACAATGACACTCCCAATCTTTAACAGGTCCGAAGATACGCTCACAGAAAAGACCTCCCATTTCGGGTTTGTAGGTACGATAATTAATCGTTTCTGGTTGAGTAACTTCTCCGAACGAACTATTAAGAATAGATTCTGGAGATGCCAAGCTGATAGTGATTCGCTTGAAATCGTTTTTTAACTTTCTGTTCTTTTGGAACGACATGGGCGATGCAGTTTTGATTTTGGAGTAACAATCTACAAAGTTAAGAAAATAATTTTGAAAAACCTTTTTTTATTAGAAATATTTTTGTAGGTGGGAGAGGTTTTTTACTCTGAAGTTGTTTAAGAATAGAGAAATAACCGTCGTTGAGGCTCAAAATACAGCCGTCAACGAGGGGAAGTTATCCCCCATCTGTTCGTAATGTTCCACTACGAACCTAAAAATGTATTTAAGCGTCACGCTTTGTATTTCGTACAATAAAAGTGTACAGTTTTAAATATTCTCATAAAAAAAGCCATTTTTTATAATTAAATCAAAAATAATTCAATTATAAAAAAATGGCTTTAGGTAAAGTAAAAAGTAGTAAGTGAAGTTTATTTTTGTGTTTTTATAATTTTTTTGTTTTCTATGGCTTGTTGAATCAATTTGATTTCATTGGCTGCAGCCATTTTGAAAGGTTGTAATTTTATATTCGCAAACGCTTTTTTTGCAATAGGTAATTTGCCTCCATTGCGATATACCAAACCCAATAAAAACATACAACGAGAATGCTCAACAGGGTCTCTCATTTGTGCAAGAGCCTTTTGAAGTGCATTAGCAGCCTTTGGATATTGATGAAGATGAAATAGAATAAGTCCATTTAGGTAGAGCAAGTTTTTGTTGCCCGAATTAAATGTAAGACCATTTTTTGTAGCCTTTAAAGCATTTTCATAATTATTTTTGGAGAGTTCTAATTGTGCAATTTGCTCATAAATCTGTGCGCTACGTTTTACATCTTTCTCAAATTTGGCAGATTGGTAATAGAGTTCTAGTGTTTTATCTACATTTGTTGTTACTTTATTGTTTTGTAGATGTGCAAGTGTATAATAAGCACTTGCATTTGCAGGGTCTATTTTCAAGGCTTTTTTTGCGTATGCTTGCGCTTCATTGAGCTGATGCACTTCTATATATGCTTCTGCCAAATAGGCATAACGAGCAGGAGAAAACTCTTCAATTTTGGCTTTAAAATTACCATAATTAGCTTTTGCCCAAGTCTGAAAGGCAAGTTCAAAACTATCTAAATGATAGTATCCATAACCCATTTGGTAATAATAACGAGCATTTTCGCTAGAGTGTAGTGTAGCAATTTGAGGTTCTATTTCTTGAATAATTTTGACAGCCTCTTTGTATTTGCCCAAATAATTTGCAACTTGAGATTCTAAACAATATAATTCAAGATTTTTAGGAAACTCAATTTTGGTTGTTTTTATTTTTTGATAAGCTACTGCCCAGTTTTTTTCTGCCAAATTATGCTTGATTACAAAAAAACGATAAAATTGTTTTTTGTCTTTTTGTGTTTCGTGACGAGCTGCAATGTCGTAGAGTTGAGCAGCTTTTTTGTTATCATTTTGGTCTGCATAAATTTTGGCAAGCAAAGCATAAGCAGGAGAATAACTGTTGTTGAGGCGAATAACATACCCCAATGATTGTGCTGCTGCTTTTGGTTTTTTGAGTTGATACTCGCATTGAGCTTTTGAGAAAATATAAAGGTGATTTCGTGGTTCTCTCTGAACGGCTTTGTCATATTCTTGTAAAGCCAAATCATAGTGCGCTTGTTTTTTATGACGTTCGCCATTAGCAAACCAATCTAAACCCTCATGTTGGGCATAGGCGAAATTAGTAAAACCAAAACCAAAGACGCTTCCCATTAAAATAAGTGTGAAGTAAATCGTCCTTTTCATAATATTGTGTTATTATATGAGAATAAATAAATAGTAGTATTATATATAGATAGGAATTAATTCTGTATTATTTGTTTTTGTATTTAGCATGTTTATACCATGTAAACGAGAAAACTGAGCCAAAAGGTTACTATTTTTGATTTTTTTTGAAAAAAAACAAAACATAATTAATATTTTTCTCGTAGCGCAGGAGTGATATTTGAATAGTTATATAAAAAAATGCTTTAATGCAATTTAAAACTCTTTTGTTTTTTTGAAAAATAATAAATAAATCTTAATTGGTTGATATAGAGAATTTTGAATCAAGAAGTAAGTGAGGACATCATAATAAAAAAGTATGTATTATTCGAAGATAATACATACTTTTTTATTGAATCATAAATCAGTAATACATTAATTTTCTGTTTTAAGATGACAATTTTTCTAATTCTTCTTTGATATTTTCTTTTGCCTGTTCTTCTAGTTGCTCTCTAAAAAATGAAGTTTGATAAATTACAGGTTTCTCCAAAAAATTTTTCAAAACTCGTTTTCGCCCTCTTTTATATAAAAAGTTTGGAACATAGCCATATTCTTCTCTAATTTGTTTGGCGTAATTTTGATATACATTTTTGGATTGTCCTAAAATAGCTAAATCCAAATCTAAGAGTACTTGCAAATCTTCATCGGTAGTTTTTTGATGATTTTTGGTTGCCTCAATATAATTCATGATTTTTCTAGTTCTTTCGATAGGCAAATAGACAGATAATTGCTCTTGAAAAAATTTTGCACTTTTACTTTCGTTATCCTTTCGTAGAGGAATGTAAATTGCATCATGAAACCAAATAGCCAATTCGATAGAAAGGGTATCATTTATTTCTCTTGGATAATCATAAAGTGCCTTAATCATTGTTTTTATATGATTCCAGTTGTGATAATGGCGAGTATTTTCTTTGTATTGAATACCTAAAAGAGTAAAAATTTCTACATCTTTGTCCTCATCTTGAGGAAACTTATCAAGTCTAAGAACAGTATCTCGCCAGCTAGACCATAAAAAATTAGCACCTTCAAAGTTGTTTTTTATTACTTTTGTATTCGAATCCATAGTTTTGTTTTTCAAGAAAATAGTTTTCTTTGGTTTTTTACTAGAATATTTTTTATAAAAAGATAATTCAACCTAAGAAATCAAATTATTAGACCATATTTTCATTTATATCCTTTTATTTAAGACAATAATAATTTACACTCATTTATAAAGACAAGTTAATAAGTAATTCATTATGTACAAAGTTCAAATAGCATTTAAAAAAATATTTTTTTTTCCCTTATCTATTTTTAGTTTATTTTTTATATTTAATTTATCAAATAGTTATGCTCAAAATTCTACCTTAAATTTTGAGAAAACAGAATTTGATTTTGGGAAAATCGAATTTCAAGATACACTTGTTCATCGTTTTTATTTTACCAATACTTCAGAAAATGAAATCAAAATACTAGATATTTCAACAGACTGTGCTTGTTCTTTTTCAAACAAAAATACAGAAAAAAAAATAAAAGAGAATGAAAAATCATTTATAGAATTATTTTTTTTACCTTATAATTATGGCAATTTTGTTAAGACTTTTACTATCAAAACCGATAAAGCAGGTACTCAAAATTTGATGTTGAAAGGAGAGTTACAACCCATTTTGAACAAAGAAAGAGATTTTAAATATGCTTTAATCAATACGCCAGCAATTCGTACACGAACCAAATATCTTCATTTTGGAAATGTATTGAATACAATTTCGATGACTAAAAAATTTGAATTTTATAACTCTGGCACAGAAGATTTTGTTTTTACAGGAAAAATGGAAATTCCTAAACATCTACAAGTTCGTTTTGATTCCACACATATTTTGAAGGCAGGCGAAACAGGAGCTGTTTATGTAACCTACGACCCTTTTTTGAAAAATGATTTTGGTTATGTAGAAGATATATTGCTACTTTTTGGAGAGCAAAATAAAAAAACAACAAAGCTAGAGTTTAAAGTAACAGCTAATGTAGAGGAGTATTTCCCAGCTATAAATGCCAAAATGTTAGAAACCTATCCAAAACTTTTGGTTGAGAATAGTTATATAAATTTAGGAAGTCATTATCTCAAAAAATTACAAGGTAAAGATTCTTTAGAGGCTACTTTTGTATTAAAAAACCAAAGTAATATGCCTTTGAAAGTACATAAAATAATTGAAGGGTATGGCTGCAAAGTTATTACAGACAAAGAAGAGTGGAATCAAATTGCGCCTCACAGCAACGCTATTGTAAAGGTGCTTTTTCTGTCCCCAGAAGACAGAGGGACGTATATTCGTTCGCTGACCGTAATTTGTAACGACCCTAGAAAACCCATCAGAACAATGAAAGTAAAAGCTGTTTTGAGATAATTTGGCTTATTTTGTGGTGTGAGAAAAAGTATAATCTATCATTTTGTCTAGCATTCTTTTTATAGAATGGTTTTTTTCTGTTAATATTTGTACTTTATCTAAGGGACACCATTTTATAGCCACAATTTCCTCATTTTGGGGAAGTAATTTTTCATTTTCATCAGCTTCAAGAATCAGACGAATATCAAAATGTAAGTGTTCAGGAGTTTCTTTTTTTTGAGGAATAGTATGAATATCAATATCATAAATGGAAGAAGAGAGCAGTTTCAAGGTTTTGAGTCCACTTTCTTCTTCTACTTCTCTCAAAATAGTTTCTGTAATGGTGTGGTCATTTTCTTCTATATGTCCACCAATTTGCAACCATCTGTTTAGCTTTTTATGATGAATCAAAAGAGCTTTTGTGCGTTCTTTGTTTATAATCCAAGCCGAACCTGTAAGCTGACCGATAAGATTAGAACGCAAAGCAAAATCATCATTTTGTTCTAAAAATGTAATTATTTGTTTTTGAAAATCAATCTCTTCAGAAAATGAAGTTTGATAATTTTTTAATAAATCTAAAATTGGCTGTTTATTCATATCAAAAAAGGTATTTGAAATTAACTGGTTACTATTTACTGGGTAACTGAATATGCTGATTAAAACCTTTCAATCTCTCTTTTTGCATCTTTTGCTTTCAAATCCTGACGTTTGTCGTACAACTTTTTACCTTTTGCAAGTGCAATTTCTATTTTCGCAAGTCCTCTATCATTGATATATACTTTTGTTGGAATGATTGTCAAACCTACATCTTGTGCATCATATTGAAGTTTTTTGAGTTCTTTTTTCTTTAGAAGTAATTTTCGGTCTGCCTTTTCTTCGTGATTATGAACATTTCCCATATCATATTGTGAAATATGAAGATTACGAAGAAATAATTCATTTCCAATAAACAAACAAAAAGCATCACTTATCGTAACTTTTCCCATTCGAATAGATTTGATTTCTGTTCCTTGCAAAACGATGCCAGTTTGATAAATATCTATAAAATGATATTCATGAGATGCCTTTCGGTTTCTAATACTGATTGATTTTTGAATTTCTTTTTTCTTGCCAGACATAATTTTTTATTTGTTTTAGTGAGTGTATTTGTAATAAACTTGTTTTGACGGTTATAAGTTCGAATTAGTTCTCTAATGAATCAGCAATTTCTTTGATTTTTTTGAGAGATAACTTTGTTGCTTCTGAAATAGAATCAAATGGCAAACCCATTGAAAGTAAATTCTTAGTAATTTCTACAGCTTTTCGTTTTTCTCCTTCTTCTCTGCCTTCTTCTCTGCCTTCTTCCCTTGAAAAAAGCAAACTATTATGTAAATCTCTATAATATTTTAAACTATCTTCATAAGCTCTTCTTTCTTTTTTATTGAATTTGGCAATTTCTGCTGTTTTAAATAAATTATCAAAAATACGTTCTTGTAGTGCTGCAGGACGGTTTTTAAAGCTCTGCAAATTTCTCATCACAAAAAACCATTTGTCTTCCAATGTTTCTAATTCGTGTTCTTCTTTATCAAACAAAGGGATTTGGATATGAACATACATTAATTTATCATAAAAAATTTCTTTTGAATCAATATCCATCAACATAGCCGTTGTTTTGATAGGCGATTTTTCATTTATTTTTTTATTTTTTGCAGCTAAAGAATTGTCATCTAATAAAAAATTGAGAATAGAAACAGTATAAACAGCCTTCAAATTAAACTCCCAATCGCTGCCCTTTTTGGCTTGTTCTTGAATTGGAAAAGTAGAATAAAAAATGGTTCGTTCCTTAAAATGTTTTTGCCTTGCTTTTTGCAATTCTACAATAAATTTTTCTCCTTCGGCATTTTCACAATACAAATCGTAAATAACTTTTCTATCCAATTCTGAATGTCCGATATGCTCTGTTTTGAGATAGGTAAGAGTTTGAATTTTGACTTCTTTTGGCAATACTTCATTCAAAAAACTAATCAATAAATTTTTATTGACATCTGAACCAAATAATTTTTTGAAGCCAAAATCTGTAAACGGATTTAAGTATTTTTCTTGTGTGGACATCACTTTTTGCTTTAAATTTATCAAAAATTTATTAAATCATTTTATACAAAAATACAAATTTAAAAATAAACCCTCTCACTATTTGTAGTACAGCATTTTGCAGTATTTCTATTTCGAGAATTATTATGCGTTTGACCGAGTTTTTTATTTTGACCTCCTGCATTTTTCACTACAATATTTTACCTCGCTCCAAATGTTTTTCCATTTTTTACGCCAACTAAATGGTCTTTGACAAACAACACAGATTTTTTGTGGCAAGTCGGATTTTTTGATATGTTTACTCATTTTGGATAGATTATACTATTCATTTTCTACATCAAAACAACCGACTCTTGTTTTTTGTTCGTAACTTGTGTTCCAAAAAAAGATTCATCTTGCTTTGAATTATTTTTTTCTAAAAAAAGCAATAGAATTTTATTAGCAAATAGTATTACCATAATCTATTAATTTTTAATTGTACTTAACCCTACTACCAAAATGATTTTCTCAAAAAACTATCTCTTTTTATCACTTATTGCTGTTTTTACAGGAATAGGCTCTTATTTTTTATTATTTAATTCTGATTCAGAGTTTAAAAATGAGGCGTGCTGTGCTGTCGATGAGTTTGCCAAATTTACGGCAGATAAAGAATTTGTAAACAAACACCCCAATCCACTAGCTCTTGATTTTACTCCTAATTATGGGAAAATGTCTGAAATAGAAGTAACAGGAGGCGATAATGCAAATGTTTTTATGGTGAAATCTAAAAAATCAACTGGGAAATACCTATTTGTTTTTCACGAATGGTGGGGACTTAATGACCATATAAAACAAGAAGCTGAAAAATATTATAAAGATTTTGGTTGTAAAGTAAACATAATTGCGATTGATTTGTATGATGGAAAAGTAGCAACAACAAGAGAAAATGCACAAAAATACATGCAAGGTGTAGATAATGCTCGTGCAGCATCGATTATTGAAGCTGTAACTAAATATGCGAAAGAAAAAGCAATGCAAGATGCTAGTCAGCCTTTACAGATGGCTAGTATTGGCTGGTGTTTTGGTGGTGGTTGGTCTTTGCAAAGTTCAATTATTTCTAATGAATATGCAAAAGCAACAGTTATGTATTATGGAATGCCTGAAAAAGATATGGAAAGAATCAAGATGATTAAATCACCTGTGTTGGGAATTTATGCCAATAAAGACAAATGGATTACACCAAAAGTGATGCAAGATTTTGAAAAATCAATGAAAGAGGCAAATAAAAATATTATTACTTTAGGGTATGAAGCTGGACACGCTTTTGCCAACCCAAGTGCGCCATCTTATAAAGAAGAGGTAGCCAAAGAATCACGCAAGAAAACAATCAAATTTTTGAAAAAAAATTGGTATTAAATACTCAATCATAAAATAAAAAGCCTATTCACTGACAAAATGAATAGGCTTTTTTTGTATATTTTTAATCTAAAAGGAAAATTATTTTTTGTTTTTAAAAATTACAAAACGAGTGCCTACTTGCCAGCCATACGCCTGCGAAGAAAAAGTAACTCCATTTTCATTAATCAATGAAGAAAGTGAAGATTTGTATGTTCCACCTCCCCAAAGCATGAAGTGATTGGTAATGTGATAATTAATTCCTACTTGTGTCCAAACGTGTGTATTTGTAGTTTGGTGTGTTCCTATTGCATAGTTAAATTGAGGGTCAGCACTTATATAAGAATGATTATTTAAAAATTCTATTGCTGTTCCTAATTGTGCAAAACCACTAAATTTTTTGGCTCTGCTTTCTCCAAACTGATAACCAATAGCTATCGGAATTTGTGTCCATTCATAATTTACCTCAACTTTATTATTCGGAAATTCGATTAAATCATTTCCCAAAAATACAGTATCTTGTTTGTAGTTAGTAGAATTAAAAGCATAATTGGCTTTTCCTATTCCTAGTCCTGTATTGATACTCCAACGATTATTTTTTCCAAAAGCCAAAGCAATATCAAAACCTGTTTGTTGATAATTGCCACTAATATTCATTTGTGGAAGTGTATCTGCAAGATTAGAACTGTATGCCTCAATAACTGTAAGCCCAGAATGAAGAGAATCGGTTCTGAAAGTCGGTTTATAAATTCCTTGTGTATGATTGATGCCAAAAGTGAGAGCTATTCCAGAGGATTTTTTTAAATCTTGAGTTGAGTTCTGATTGTTTTTATTGTCTGCAATAGTTTCATTTGTACTATCAACTTTTACAATTATTTCTTGCTGAAAATAAGGATTTCCGACAGGTAGATATTTTGTCCAATCAATTTCCTTAAAATCAATGATTGTTATATTTGTATTTTCTATTGCTAGAATATTTTTAGTAAGGTCTGTATTGGTTTGTTCTTTATTTTTATCATTATTTCTATCAGTATTTCTATCGTCATTTTTTATGATTACAGAAATGCTTACATCAGAGTTTTTATTTTGCGTTGTTGTAGAATTATCTATAAAATTAGGAGTGTTTGTGTCAGAGTTTTTTGAATTAATATTCGAATTAATTATATCATTATCTTGAATAGAATTGTTTTCTGTAACAGCAAAATTGTTTTTGTTAGGTGTTTGAATAGTATGAATTTCCTTATTCTTCTGATTATTTCTATCAATACTATTTTCTATTTTATTTTTATCAGAATCAACAATCGTATTTTCTAAAGAAGTATTTGGATTTTCATAAACAAGCGTAAACCAAAACATAACCACCAAAAGAAGAGCTGCCACAAGCCCAGAAGTCCAATAAAATAAAGGACGTTTGTACCAAGGCTTTGCATCTAAAGCTGCATCTATTTGCTCCCATAAATGAGCAGGTGGCGCAAATTGAGCATTTTCGAATTTGCTCTTAAATTGTTCTTCCAACTGCTTTCGGTTATTGTTTCCGAAGTTGTTCATAGCTTTCATCTTCTTTCAAGAGCATTTCTTGTAATTGCGCTCTTGCTCGTGCATATTGTGATTTTGACGTTCCTACACTGATTCCTAATAGTTCTGCAATTTCTTTGTGTTTGTATCCTTCAATAGCATACAAATTAAAAACCTGTTGAAAACCATCGGGCAGCCTACGAATAATTTGTAAAAGCTCTTCTAAATCAAATTGGTCTAAAATTATATTTTCTTCAGAATTATAATTTATATCAGATACTTCCTCTTTGAAGGCTTTATCATATTTGCTTCTACCTGTTTTGAGTGCCTGATTTATGACAATTCTACGAATCCAAAATTCTATCGGACAATCTTGAGCAAACTTTTCAATATGTTTGAAAACATTAATAAAAGACTCTTGCAAAATATCATCTGCTTCTAAAGTTGTTTTGGCATAACGCATCGCAATAGCATACATCTTGGGTGCAAATTGCTCATATAGAGAATGTTGCGCCTGACGTTTGCCTTTGATGCAATCATTGATGAGTTGAGATTCTTCAGAAGAAGGAATATAAGAACTACGAGTAGTCGTGGTTTCAGTGATTGATTCTTCTTCTTGATTTGTTTGATTTTCAACATCTTCAAATGATTGACTTCCGTTATGTACCGAAATGTTTGACATAATAGGAAATTCACTCATATAATAGACCCACAATGGATATAAAATGGTTGCACAAGAATTTGAAATAACCCAAATAAATAGAAAATTTGTTTGAGGAATTATGTTATTCTAAATGAATTGAAAGAATTAGTTTAACTATCTTTTATTGCAAAATTTGTACTAAAACAACTGAAAAGTGATTGTAAGTTGTTGGTAGTCAATTTTTTGCAAAAAAAATATTGAAATTAAGAGATGCAATATCAATTAAAAAATAAGATGAATCTGTCAATAATCTTATTTTAATTATAAGTTTGGAAGTGAGAAAAATGGTAAGCACAACATTTTGAATAGTAGTAGAAAACAAAAGTACAAAAAATAATGTATTTTAGTTCTGTTGTAGTGTTATGATTGTAAAAAAAAATATTTCTTTACTTTACATAAAGAAATATTTTTCAAAAATTTATACTTTTAATTAGAGTACTGGACACTAGATGTATTTGCTGTTCTGTGAGTCACAGAACAGGGAAAAACTTCTGTGAGTCACAGAACAAGGAAAAACACCGTTCGTTGGTGTTTTAGCGTAGCGACACCAACAACTTTTTAACTCATGTCCAGTACTCTAACTTTTAATAGTCTTGATTTATTGAGTTACTTCAAAAGAAATAGAAGTAATTTCTACTCCATTTCCATCGCTAGAGTGCATTCTAAAATCATATTTTCCTTCTTTGGTAGGGGCTTTAAACTCTAAAGTGCCACTCTCTTGATTATCAAAATATTTGTAAGAAACATCGTGCATATCATTTTTAGACTCATCGCCATGTTCTATTTCAGATGGAATAATTCCAATCCAAGGGCGTTTGTCTAGTTTTTGATTTACCTTAAAAGTCAGCATAATTTTTTCTCCCAATGTAAATGTAGTTTTTTTCAAACTCATCTCACCACTAATATCAGCAGTCATTTCTTCTTCTACCTCAAAAGAAATAGATGTAATTTCTACACCTTTGTTGTCTGTAGAGTGCATTCTAAAATCATATTTTCCAGCTTTTCTAGGAGTTCTAAACTCTAAAGTTCCACTTTCTTGATTATCAAAATATTTGTAGGAAACATCATGTTGGTCGTTTTTAGATTCATCACCATGAGGAATATCAGATGGAATAATTCCAATCCAAGGGTGTTTGTCTAATTTTTGATTTACCTTAAAAGTAACACTAATAGGCTGGTTAGTTTTGAATTTTGTTTGTGTGAGGCTAAGTTCGCCTGTAACATCGCCAGCTACTTCTGTTTCGACAGTTTCTTCTTCAACTTTTTTTTCGCCTCCACAAGATGCAAGACTACCCATCAAAAAAGCACTAATTAAGATTGATTTGAATGAAATAATATTCATATTTTTTCTAAATTAAAATGATAAAATAAATTTGGTATAGTTAAAACTATTCTCAAAATAAGAATTTTTTAACAAAAAAGTGTTTTCATTTTTATTTTTTTTAAAATGAAAAGCAATATTTCATAAAATAAATGGAATACAATTAAAAAATATGCGTAATTTGTGACTCCAAATCAAAAAAAAGAGTTTTTTATCAAAAAAATATATGTCTTTATCTTCTGAGTCTTTCCTCCAAAAAACTGCCACTCAATTATACCAAGAATGGAAAACTGAAATTTCTGATTTACATATCATACTCCCAACCAGAAGGGCGTGTCTGTATTTCAAAACTTTTCTTTCCCAAATTGCAGAAGAAACCATTTTTTCGCCAAAAGTAATTTCATTAGAAGATTTTATTGTAGGTGCTTCGGGGTTGGAAATTGAAGATACAAGTGTGCTTATTTTTGAGCTTTATGACTCTTATCAGCGTTTTGATAAGGCTGTGGCTGGTTCATTGGAGCGTTTTGCGCCAATGGCAATTACGATGCTCTCAGATTTTAATTTGATTGATAGAAATTTGGTCAAATCACATCAGCTTTTTGAATATCTGGACGAGGTAAAAACAATAGAGCGTTGGGGAGAAATGTTTGGTGACCAAGAGCAAGATGCAAGTATAAGTAAGTTGAGCAAAATTCAAGAATATTACCTTTTTTGGAAAAACGTGGAAGAAACCTACAATCATTTTAGAGAAAAATTAGAAAGCTCAAGGCGTGCTTATAGTGGGTTGGCATTTCGTCATGTTTACGAAAATATAGAAGAAGTAATTGAAGACCAAAATATAAAATGTGCTGTTTTTATAGGTTTTAATCAGCTTTACAAAGCAGAAGAACTCATTATCCGAAAACTAGAAAAACTAAATAAAGCCAAAGTTTTTTGGGATATGGATAAGTTTTATATCGATGCCAAATGGCACGAGGCAGGAAATTATTTTAGAAAATTTCTTCAAAATGGATTTATAAAAAACAGAAAAGAAGAGGTTAGTTTTATAGAAAATCTTATCCAAACACAAGAAAAAGAAATTGAGGTAATCAGTGTAGTAAATACAATTACACAAGCCAAAACGGCAGGACATCTTTTGAATGAGATGATTGAAAGGCTGATTTATAAAAATGAATTTTTTAAGTTTTCACAGGCTCGGAATCATACTGCTGTTTTGTTGCCAGACGAAACAATGCTTTTGCCGATGCTTTATTCGCTGCCAAAAAGTAGCGAGGGTGTAAATATCCAAAAATTGGTCAATATTACGATGGGAGTTTCGCTCCGAAATACGCCACTTTTTTCACTTATCAAAAATCTTTTTCAGGCGCAAGAAAATATGTTGCGTGATGAAGAACAACCTCTTAGCGTGTATCACAAAGATTTACAAAGAATATTACAACACCCTTATATTCGTCCAATAAAAGAAGATGAAAATCCACCTTTGGAGCGAATGCACAAAGAAAATATAATTTATTTTTCTGTAAAAGAACTTTCAGATTATAAAGAAAATGGTTGGATTTATGCACATCTTTTTGAAGATTGGGGCAGCACCACAAAAGGCAATACACCAGAAGATGATACAGGAAATATCCATAAAGCAATGCGTTCTTTTTTCAAAATTATTGAGGTTTTGGCGCATCGTTTTACACAAGAAGAACATTCTTTGGAAAGTGAATATTTGTTTGAGTTTTATAAACTCTTAAAGCAAATTGAGAGAATGATAATTACATATTCGCCAGACAATGAAACCCATATTGGAAATTCTATTTTTGGAGAAATTGATGAAGAATTGAGTGAAAAAATAAATAAAAATAAATCAAAATTATCTGAAAATCAAAGCAAAAATAATAAAGCAAAAATCAAAATTCCTTTAAAGATAGAATCTTTCGAAAGGTTACTTTTGGAGTTGATGCGTGATAGAAAAATTCCGTTTACTGGAGAACCCATTGCGCCTATTCAGATTATGGGAATGTTGGAAAGCCGAGCTTTGGATTTTGAAAATGTAATTATTATTTCTGCCAATGAGGGCATTTTTCCTCGTGGAAAAGTACTAAATTCTAGTATTCCGTTTGATATTCGTTTGCAGTTTAATCTGCCTACGCACACCGAAGATGACGCTGCCTATTCCTACAATTTTTATAGACTTTTACAACGCAGCAAAAAAATAACGCTTATTTATGCGTCGGATATGGAGGGAATGCGTGGAGGCGAACCGAGCCGTTATGTCAATCAAATAAAGAGCGAACTGGCTCATTTAGAGAATATTAGTTTTTATGAATCTCGCTTAGAACTTGATTTGCCGACCTTTGAAAATAATGCTAGAGTTGTAGAAAAAACACCTGCTATTATCCAAAGGCTAGAAACATATCTGACACAAGAAGGATTATCGCCGAGTTATATTAGTCGTTATTTGGAAGAACCAATGCGTTTTTATGAGCAGAAAGTTTTGAAGCTAAAAGAGCCTCCGATGATGGAAGAAGATTTGTTTCAGCACACCTACGGACAAGTGATGCACGAGGCTTTAGAGGAGCTTTTTGAGCCGTTGGTGGGCAGAGAGGTAAACGATGAGTGGTTAGACAAAACAAGAAATGACAAAGAAAACCTCAAACTTTTGGTAGAAAAACGTATCACAAAACTAGCTGGAGGAGTAATACACGATACAGGAAAAAATTATCTTTTGAAGGAAGTTACACAATCTTTGATACCAGAATTTTTGCGTTTGCAGAAAGAAGAAACGCCTATTCGTTTGATTGCACTAGAACAAAATTTAATACACAAAATTTCTTTTGATATAAAAATTGATGGAAAAGTCCGCAAAATTCCTCTAAAACTCAAAGGAACAGCTGATAGAATTGATATAATCACAACAAAAGAAGGCATCAAAAAGCTACAAGTCATTGATTACAAAACTGGAAAAATGGACGCAGCAGCCTTAAAAGCTGATACTTTTGAGCAGCTTTTGAGTGATGAAAAAGCCAAAATTATACAGCTTGTTTTGTACAAATATTTGTTTATCAAAACCTATCAAGCAGGAAAAATAAAGCATTTGCCAACAGATTTTAGCTTAGAAGAATACGAAATTGCTTCTGGTTTTTGGTTTTTCAGAAAGCTAAGTTCTAATTTTACACCTTACCATTTAAAAGCCGAAAAAGATTTGACTTTAGAGGGGTTTTTGTCAGAAGTAGAAACATTTTTACAGAAAGTAATAGAGCAAATGCTAGATGCAAGTATTCCATTTTCTGATGTGATTGATGTGGATATTTGGGAAGAGGAAGTGGAGTAAAAAATAATTATAGAAATTAAGGTGTGAAGTTGCCATAAATTTTAAATACATAAAACTACTATTTTTCAGAAGTTATGACAAAAGAAGTTAACAAATTTATATGGTTTGATTTTTTCAGAGGAATGGCTGCTTTTGTAGTTCTTATTGGTCATTTAAGAGCATTAGTTTTTAAAGATTTTGTACCGACGAATTCTATTTTTGAAAAAGGATTTTATTTTATAACAGGTTTTGGACATCAAGCTGTTGTTGTTTTCTTTGTCTTGAGTGGTTTTTTTATTGTCAGAAGTATTGAAAAATCTGTTGAAAAAAATAAATGGAGTTATAAAGACTATAGCATAAATCGAATTACTAGACTTTGGATAGTGCTTATTCCTGCTTTATTTATGTCTCTATTGTTAGACAATATTGGATTGTTTTATTTTAGTGATGCCTACACATATTCTGGGCAAATACTTTCACTTCCTACTATGAATCCTACTGACCAGTTAGGAATCTCTGTTTTTTTTGGTAATCTATTTTTTACACAAAACATTTTAACAACTGTATATGGCTCTAATGGCCCATTATGGAGTTTGGCGTATGAGTTTTGGTATTATGTGCTTTTTCCTTTGGCATATTTTGCATTCATCAAGCATTACAGCCTAACTATCAAAATTATATCAGGGATTTTGTTTTTCCTTGTTTTGTTTTTTGTAGGTAAAGTTATTGCCATTTACTTTATCGTATGGCTATTTGGTGGAGTAGCTTATTTAGTGGTAGAGAGAGAGCTTTTTATTAAAAAGTATATTTTGGCAAAAGCAATTATTATTACAGGTGTTTTTGTGGGTTTACTTGCTGCTATCCGAATAGGAATAAGCCCACTTCTCTTTAATGATTTTTCTTTGGGAATAATCACAGCTTGTTTGTTATGTGTGTTTTCTCAAGTAGAGATGAAGAGTGATTTTTTGAGAAAAGTAACAGACTTCTTTTCGGAAATTTCTTATACTTTGTACCTCACTCATTTTTCCTTTGCAGTCTTACTAATTACTATTTTTCAGAAGCAACGCATTGAATTTAATATCACTAATTTTGGAGTCTTCATAGGTTTCTTTCTAATTATTTTACTGTATAGCTTTTTAATGTGGTTCTTATTTGAGAAAAATACACATAAAATTAAAAAGTGGCTAAAAAGTAAAGTTTAAATGCATGAATTTTAACCGTCGTTTAGGCTTTTAGCCGTAAACGAGAATTTATTTCCCTAAACGACGGCTTTACGCCTCGTTTACGGTTCGAAATATCAATCCAACAAACCCAATTCCTTAGCAATATCGTGGGTTAGCTTAGAGAGTGGGCGAAGGTGGAAATTTTCTTCTTCCATAATCCTATTGGAAAGATGCCGAATTACATCTTCCTTGTTTCTAAAAAAAGTGCCTTCATATTTTTTAAAAAGCTCATCAATATACGAATCTGGATAAGTAATTTGTTTTTGGATAAGTTCTAAAATTTGATCTTTGTGTTGGTCGTAAATATCTTTTATATGAAAAACAGTAAAGTTTTTATCTAATGCTTTCTCTGCTTTTTCGTAATCAATACAAAATCCACCTTTATCATAATAAAATTTTGAGTTTTTGATTTTTAGACCAAAATTAAATTCTTCTATTTCAGCATAAGGATTTACAGAAACTAATTCTTCTTTTTTAAAAGTCTGATTACAAGTTTTGCAGCTTGGAATAAGATTATAAAATGATACAGCCAAAAATGGATATTTTCCTTTTGGGTAGAAATGGTCTAGTTCGCAAATTCTTTTACCATTTTTATTAAGATTTTTGATATAATTTCTGTTACAATACGGACACACATTAATATTCAAATCTTCAACTAATTGATAAGCATTATATTTTTCTCCTAAAACTCCAAAAGATTCCTTATTAGCTAAAGAAAAGTCTGAATACAAGGAAATTAAGTCTGATAATTTTCCGTTTTTTTCTCCTGTTTTTGAAGCTAAATTCTCAATTTGAGAAGGAGTAAATAATAAAACTTCTTCCAAAGTTTGGGTTATTCCTATCTTATTTAACTCTTCATTTATTGTTTTTAACCCTAGATTTGGGTTAAAACCACTATTTCCGATGATTTCATCATTTGCTGCTAAAAAATCAGAGAAAATAATATACTTTCTACTGTTTTTCTCTTTATAAAATGAATGATAACTTTCAATGACTTCTTTATTCTCTTTATTTACGCTTAATAATACTTGTCTTAATTTATCCCTCTTAGCACTTTCAACAGTATCAAAATTTACCTTTTTCTTTTTTGGGTATTCTTTTTTAAAATCCTTTAACAGAACAATTTCTTCTATCCAATCTTGAAAACTTCTAAACTGTAATTCAGACAAAACAGCCTTACAATGCCTTTGCGCCATTTTCTCTAAATCTCTATGTTGTATTGGAATCATTTTATCGGTGTTTGTAAACTATTGACAGCCTTATGAAAGGACTGTCAAAGTCAAAAAGAAAACTTTGTAAGTAATTTTTAAATCCTCGTTTGACGGCTGCATTTGAGCCTCAACGACGGTTTGTTTTTAACCGTCAACGAGCTTAAAAGCGTCGTTGAGGATAAGGAGAATAGCTAATTATTATTCCTTTGCATCTTCCTCTTCTTTTAATTTTTTCCATTTTTTTAATTCTTCTAGCTCCTCTGTCATTTTTTTGATTTCACTACTATTTATATCCACTTTTCGAAGGCGTTTGCTATCCAAAAGTTTTTGTAGCATATTTTTTACAATCGGTTCGCCAATCATTGAAATAATCATTTCGCATTTATTTAAGTCTTCTGGTTTTGGTTCTGTTTCATTCAAAATATCAACAGCTTCATCAATTTTACTTTGAGCAAACTCCCCCACTAAACCCCCTTTCATAAAAAACGAATCGGTCAGAAGCGTATGAATATTTGCGCCAAAAGTTTCTTTCATACTGTCTAGTTTAGATACTTTACACTCGCCTGTATCTTTTTCTTTTTCCAAGAAAATAACATTCTCTTTCGGCAAATCTGAAACCAAAAAAGGAGAGTGAGAAGTAAGAATAAGCTGGATTTCTTTGTCTGGGAATATTTTTGGTAAAGTTTCAAGCAAGATTTTTAAATACTGCTTTTGCCATTGTGGATGTAAACCTAGTTCGCCTTCGTCTATGAGGATATAGTATGGTTCTTTAAACTTAGCAGGTTCATAGTTTTGATGATCTAAATATTCTATATTTTTAAGTGCTTTAGTAAAACAAGCTAACTGAAACAAGATAGCGTCTTCTCCTTGACTTAAATATTGTATATTTCCTTCTTTATCAAAGTTAAAGTCAAAAATTTTGAAAAAATCTATGTATTTTTCAAAAAAAAGTGAAAACCTGTTATCTTTAAAAGTAAAAGATATAGAGCCGTCATCATTGAAAATAGCCTGTTGTAGTAAAGATTTTATATTTACATGTTCTTTTGTTAGTAGTAAAAAATCTAATGTAACATCTATATCATTATTTTCGCAATAGTTAGATATTTGTGTTATTATGTTTTCAAATCTAGTTAAATCATCTTTACTATTATTAGAAATTATTTCCTTTACATCTCGTATGTTTTTCAAAAGATTTTTGAAATATCCATCCTTATTATCTTGTTTTACTTGTTGCAATCTTCGATAAAAATCAAACCTTGTAAATGTATTTACTATTTTAACATATACAGTTTTATAGAATTGTTCAATAAACTCTTGGATGTTTGAAATACTCTGAATACCTTCTTTTACATTTTTATAGTATGCTCTAGCATAAGCTTTATGCTGTGTATCAATATTTTGATTTGTAAATATTAAGCTCTTTAACTGTAATTGTATGGAATTAATTTTAAAGAATGGTGTTTCAAATTTGCATAAAAAAGAACATTGATCATATATTTTTTGTACTTCAAAGTTGGTCAATATATTTTCTGTATTATCATTTACAATATTATAGATTAGTGAATTACTTGAAATATCAATAAAAGTTTCAAGTTTTTCCTTGTTTTGGACATAATTTTTGTAAACTTCAAAGTTTTTCATTTGATATGAATAACTAATAATATTTAATGGTAAATAGAAATCAGGGTTTTCAAAATCTTCTATTGTATAGAAACCGTCAAACCTATGGGATGGATGAATAGTTGTAAATTTTGATTTGTAGATGAAATAATTATTTTTAAAATCTCTAACTATGCACAAACATTTTAGATTTAGACTTTTCTTTACACTAATTTTATTCAACATTTCCAAAACCGAACTCTTCCCAGCTCCATTTTCTCCCACAATAGCCGTAACATTACTTATTCCCTTTCCAAAAAAATCCTCATAAAAATCTGCTTTCTTTTTTCGTTCTTCGTCTTTTATATTATCTGTCAAAGTTCCACCAATGACTTTTTTATCTTCATCAAAATCGGTAGGCTCAAAATGAAAATCATACAAGGGACTAAAATTAAATCCTTGTTGTTTTATATTTTTATAATCTTCAATCCAAAGGTAAAGGAGTTGCATAAGTGGAAGGTAAAAAGTAGTGTTGATAGAATAGAAAACAAGATACAAGTTATTTACCCAAAACCCTAAGGGTCTTCAAAGACCCTTAGGGTTTAAAACCAAAAAAAACTTAAAAAAATAATTCTGTAACAAAAGTAACTGCACCAAACAACTAATAGCTTAATTTTGTAGTATATTAGAATGAAAACCAATGTATAATCATTTATTTTTACACGAATTTTTTAATCTTATCATTTTAAGTAAAATCACAAAATTATGAACATAGAACAAATTTATACAGGCTGTTTGGCACAAGGTGCATATTATATTACTTCGAATGGCGAGGCTGCGATTATTGACCCACTTCGTGAAGTACAACCTTATCTTGACCGTTTGAAAAAAGACGATGTAAAGCTAAAATATGTTTTCGAAACGCATTTTCATGCCGATTTTGTGTCTGGACATTTGGATTTATCCAAAAAAACAGGTGCGCCAATCGTGTATGGAAAAACAGCACAACCCAAGTTTGAAGCCATTATTGCAGAGGATAAACAAGAATTTAAAATTGGAAATATTACCATAAAAGCACTGCATACACCAGGGCATACAATGGAAAGTACAACCTATTTGCTCTTAGATGAAAATGGAAAAGAAAATGCTATTTTTTCTGGTGATACCCTTTTTATTGGCGATGTAGGTCGTCCAGATTTGGCACAAAAGGCAGCCGACATGACGCAAGAAGATTTGGCAGGAATTTTATATCATTCTTTGAGAAATAAAATTATGGTTTTGCCAGACGAAACTACTGTCTATCCAGCCCACGGAGCAGGAAGTGCGTGTGGCAAAAATATGAGTAAAGAAACTGTTTCTACTATCGGAGAACAGAAAAAACTCAATTATGCGCTTCGTGCAGATATGACCGAGAAGGAATTTATACAAGAAGTTACAGATGGGCTTTTACCTGCTCCTGCTTATTTTGGAATGAATGTAGCAATGAACAAAAAAGGCTATGATAGCTTAGATGATGTAATGAAAAAAGGCAAACAACCTTTAGAAATTGATGCTTTTCAAGTGGCTGCAGAAGAGTCTGGTGCGCTTATTTTGGATACTCGTAGCCCAAAAGAATTTTACAAAGGCTTTGTTCCACAGTCTATAAATATCGGAATTGATGGAGGTTTTGCGCCTTGGGTAGGTGCGATGATTCGTGATACAAATCAAGCAATTTTGTTAGTAACTGACAAAGGGAGAGAAGAAGAAACTATCATTAGGCTTAGTAGAGTGGGTTTTGACAATGTTTTGGGGTATCTAAATGGAAGTTTTGAGGCGTGGAAATCGGCAGGAAAAGAAGTAGATAAGGTAGATAGAATTTCGCCAAAAGAGTTTGCTCAAAAATTTGATAAAGAGAAAAGTAAAGTTATTGATGTGCGTAAAGAAGGCGAATATTCAGCTCAACATGTGGACGAAGCATATCTAAGACCTCTTAGCAATATCAATGATTGGGTAAAAGATATTAATCCAAACGAACACTTTTTTATGCACTGTGCAGGTGGCTATCGTTCGATGATTGCAGCAAGTATTTTGCAAGCTAGAGGCTATCACAATTTTACAGAAATTGATGGAGGTTTTGGGCAAATCAAAAAACAAGAAAGCGTCCCTACTTCAGATTTTGTTTGTCAGAGCAAAATGCTTTCTAAATAGATAATCCATACTACTAGATATTTTATTAAAATAAAACCATTTTTCAAAAAGAAGAATGGTTTTTTCTAAATCTAAACTCAAAAACAAATATTAAAATCTTTTCAAACGTTTAGTTTATAACTAAATTTTATTCCTTCAAATTTTTATAAAAAATGAAAACTCTTTTCTCTAATTTATTCATTCTAAGTTCGCTTATTTTATTTTTGGTAAGCTGCAACAATTCCCCAAAAACTTCAAATACATCAGATATGACAAAGATAAATCCAACATTAGCCGAAACAGTTTATGATTTTAAGGTAAAAGATATTGATGGAAAAGAGATGGATTTGTCAAAATATAAAGGCAAAAAATTAATGATTGTAAATGTAGCCTCAAAGTGTGGTTATACTTCTCAATATGAAGATTTGCAAAATGTAAAAGAAAAATATAGCGACAAAATTACTGTTTTGGGTTTTCCTGCTAATAATTTTGGAGGACAAGAACCAGGCACTAATGAAGAAATAAAGAGCTTTTGCTCTTCCAAATTTGGTGCAAATTTCGATATGTTTTCCAAAATTTCTGTTGTGGGAGATGACCGTGCGCCTTTATATACGTGGCTTGTTGAAAAAGCAGGTGAAGAGCCATCTTGGAACTTTTGTAAATACGTAGTGAGCGAAGACGGCAAAACTGTTCAGTTTTATAATTCAAGAATGAATCCGATGGAAATTGTAGAAAAATTATAGTAGCCGACAGGTTAGCTTCGCAGAGGGCTAAAGCCGTTCCGAGCTGTCGTATATATAGATTTTTGTAGGGGCAATGCGTGCATTGTCCTTTTTTGTTTTTATAAAAATTGAACCTTAATTGATTTGTTTTTCGTTAATAAAAAAAGAATAAAACCATAAAACCTAAATTATGATGACTTCAATAACCATAAATCTAACCTTAGAACAAGTCTTAGAATTTGACAGTCCTTTCACAAGGTTGTCAATAGTTTGAAAAATAAGTACTTTGCACTAAAAACTACCTACAACGTTTTTATGAACATGCCCTGTATTTTTAGAAACAAATAATTTCAATTAAAATAATAAATGAAAACTTTACTCCTTCCTCTCTTATTGTGCTTTTTTCTAGTTTCTTGCAATGAAAAATCAAGCTCTGCAAGTGAAATAAACGAAGAAAAAATAGAAAAAAAAGTAATAAAACTCAATCCAAAATACATGGTTGTTCCTCCAACTACTGCCCCTGAAATAGACACAAAATTTGGTTGGGTAAATACTGAAAAATCATATAAACTAAGTGATTTTGAAGGAAAAATAGTGTTATTAGATTTTTGGACATTTGGTTGCATAAACTGCCAACACATTATCCCAGACCTTGAAAAATTGGAAAAAGAATTTGAAAACGAACTTGTTGTAATTGGTGTTCATTCGGCAAAGTTTAGTGCAGAACAATCTACCAAAAGAATCCGTCAGGCAGCTCTAAAATTTGGCGTTCATCACCCTGTCGTTAATGATGCAGATATGAAAGTTTGGAAAAGCTATGCTGTGCGTGCTTGGCCTACGCTTACACTTATTTCTCCAGATGGAAAAGTAGTTTGGCAGCGTGCAGGAGAATCATTTTATGAAGATGCTCGTAGTCAGATTCAAGCTCTAAAAATAAAACATAAAGATATTTTGAATACACAAAAATTTGAGTTCCAACTTGCCAAAATTGAGAAAAAAGAACTCATGTTTCCTTCAAAAATAATTAGAGCAAATCAAGATGATAAAGAACCTACTTTTTGGATTGCCGATAGTGGAAATAATAGAATTATTAAAATAAATTTGAAAGGCAAAGTACTAGAAACCATCGGAACAGGCAAAAAAGGAAACATAGAAGGAAGTTTTGAAGAGGCTACTTTTTACGAACCTCACGGACTTGCTTTATCTTCAAATAATCAAAAATTATATATTGCTGATACAAAAAACAATCTCATCAAAGAAGCTGATTTAATCAAAAAAACGGTCAAAACTATTGCAGGAACAGGAGAAATAATGCAGTATTCTAAAGATACAAAATTGGGAGAGGGCGTAAATATAAACTCACCTTGGGATTTATTAATCGACAAAACATTTCCCAAAATAATGTACATTGCCAACGCAGGAAATCATCAAATTTTGAGTATGAAGTTACAGACCTATGAAACAGAGCATTTGGCAGGCAGTGGAAGAGAACAACTCACAGACGGAGATAATTTTCAGAAAGTAGCTTTTAATCAACCAAGTGGACTGGCTCAATTTCAAAATTTCTTATACATAGCAGATTCGGAAGCAAGTGCTATTCGTCAGATAGATTTACAAAGAAGAGAAGTCAGAACGCTAGTAGGCTCAGGACTTTTTGATTTTGGAGATACCGACGGAATAGCACAAAAAGCCGTTTTACAACATCCAGTTGCTGTTTTTTATACAAAAAATGAAGTTTATATTGCCGATACCTATAATGGAAAAATCAAAGTATTGGATTTAGAAAAAAATAGAGTAAAAACAATTATTAGTGGACTTAATGAACCAAATGATATGTTGTTAATTGGAAATTATTTATATATTTCGGATACAAATAATCATCAAATTTTGAGAGTAAATACAAAGACTTTTAAAAAAGAAGTGATAATGTAACTCGTAAAAAACCCTAAGATTTTCAAAGATTCTTAGGGTTTAAAAAATCTACATTTTCAATAATTCATCATTTTCGATAATTTCCAAATCATTTTTTTCATTATTTGCAGCTTTTATCATTGCCTTTGCTACCTGTGAAGCCTCAATTCCTTCATATTTTGCTGGAATAATTGGATTGAAAATCTTAGAAAAAGTTTGTGCAATGCCTTCTCCAAAACGCTCCTCTTGCCTATCTCCCAACAAAAGCGAAGGACGAACAATCGTTATTTTTTCAAAATCTAATTGAGAAATAGCATTTTCAATTTTGCCTTTTACTTCATTGTAATAAAAAAAAGAATCTTTATCTGCTCCCATTGAAGAAACCAAAGTAAAAGATTGCGCTTTATTTTGCGCCATTATCCGTCCAAATTCCCAAACATAGGTATAATCAACTTTATAAAACGCTTCTTTACTTCCTGCTTTTTGGCGAGTTGTTCCTAAGGCGCAAAAGGCATCGTCTGCATTGATTTCTTTTTGATAAATAGACAGATAGTCAAAATCTACAACTACATACTCTACCTTTGGCAAATCTGATGCTTTTGGTTTGCGAGTAAGAGCTAAAATTTTGTCATAACGATTATCTTCCGAAAGAATTTTGATAAGTTCTTGTCCAATAAGTCCTGTGCTTCCTGCGATGACGGCTGTTTTTTCCATTTTATTTTTTATTAATTATGTTCTAATTTATTCTATTTAAACAAATTAGAATCGGAATGTTTTTTGAAAAATTAAAATTCCTTTAATTACAGAAAAAACCTAAAGGAAATAGTTTGTATTTTTGTGAAAAAAATAAATTTCAAAAAAACACTAAAACAAAGATGAAAAGCAAGTATTATTATCGAAATACAATTTATGGAATTGTGCTTATTGTATTGATGTTTTTGGTTTATAAATATCGAAATACAGAAACTACCAATGACCATCAAATTTATCTTGTCTATGGACAAACACAAGGAACAACCTACACCGTAAAATATTTGACTCAAAAAGGAAATAATTATCAGATTGCTATTGATTCGCTTTTGATGGCTTTTAGTCAAAGTCTTTCTACATATATTCCAGATTCTGAAATCTCTATTTTTAATAAAATGGAAGATAGTAATAGTTCGATTATTTTCAAAAATGATTTTTTTTATCCCGTTTTGAAAAGTAGCAAAGAGGTCTTTGAGCTTAGTGAAGGAGCTTTTGACCCCACTCTTTCTCCAATTATTCGTGTTTGGGGCTTTGGTGAAATAGAAGAACCACAAAAAATTCCGTCTGATAAAATTGATTCTTTATTAGAGTTTGTAGGATTTGACAAATACCTTGTCTTTGATGAAAAAACACTCAAAAAAACAAAGAAAAATATTCAGATTAATTTTAATGCCATTGCTCAAGGCTATGCTGTTGATGTGATTGCTCTTTTTTTAGAGAAGAAAAATATCAAAAATTATATGATAGAAATTGGTGGAGAAGTTAGAGCAAATGGAAAAGGAACAGATGGAAAAGGTTGGAAAATAGGAATCGATAAACCAATAGAAGAGGGCAAAAAACAACAGCAAGAAAGGCAGCTTCAAGCCATTGTTACACTGAATAATAAATCCTTGGTAACCTCTGGAAATTATCGTAAATTTTATATCAGAGAAGGCAAAAAGTATCCTCACACAATCAATCCAAAAACGGGTTATCCTGTTTCTCATTCTCTTTTGAGCGCAACAGTTTTGGCTTCCGATGCCATCACTGCCGATGCTTTGGGAACTTCTTGTATGGTTTTGGGAAAAGAAAAAGCCCTAAAAATGATTGAAAAATTAGAAAATACAGAAGTATTTTTGATTTATGATGAAAATGGAATTACCAAAACAACGATGAGCAAAGGATTCAAGAACTGGATTGAAGAAATAAAATAAAAAGATTTTTTGTTTGTTTTATCTTATTGAGAATCAATTTTTTTAAAAAAAACACTCCAAAATAAAATGTTTTGTGTACTTTGGCTAGTAAATTGAATTACAATAAGTTATACATTTTTATAAACTTTAATCGAATAGTACACTTATTACTTTGAAATCTTATAAAACTAATCTTATTCTATCCTATAAAAAACTAATTATGAAAATTTTCCTTTTTTTGTGCAGTTTGTTTGCCTTTATAACTTTTGGAACTTCCCAAGCCAATGCACAATGCAATGTAGATTCGACGGCGCAAGCCAAAATTATGAAAGGCTTATCCAAAACGGGTTATCGTCTTTCGAAAAGTTATCGTGTTCAGCGTACTTGTAGAGGTTGTAATAATTTTAGAAATTATACTGTTATTATGACCAAAGGCAATACTTACACGCTTACCGTTTTGAGTAGCGAAGGTGGAGCTGATGGCATTATTGCTAATTTTAAAGAGCTTTCTGGTAAAATTATTGCCTCTAATTATGACGTTAATTCGAAGAAGTTTTATACTTCAATTACCTTTCAATGTAACCGAACAGCTCCTTATTATCTCAATTTTTTACCTAAAGATTCTAGTACTTCGTGTGGAATGGCTTTCTTGGCATTTAGGGTAACCAATAAATAATTGATTCTTTTATAAAAGAAACACACAAAACCTAATTCTGTATTGGAATTAGGTTTTTTGCTTTAATAAAATTAAAAAGCCAAAATAAGAAATAAAATGCTAAAAAAGTGAACAAAATTTATGTATTTTGCATAGTTAATCTAGCAAAGGAATAATTTTAAGATTGTAAAATAGCCAGTGATTTTAAGTGGCAAATAAAAAAATAAAAATGAAAAAAACTGCATTCTATCTCGCCTTATCGCTCATTCTGACAGGGTTTGTTTTTCTTGTTTTGGCTATTCAGAGTTGGAATAAGGAACAAATTAGACAAACAAAATACGAACGTACACTAGGCAGGGTAGTTCAGATACAACCCCTTCCAGAAGACAAAACATATCCAGTCATTGGTTTTTATGCCTTGGATAGTCAGAAAATAATGGTGCAGGCAAAACATGAGGTTTCTCGTTTTTCAAGTTATGAATTGGGAGAAGTAGTCGAAATTTATTACGATATTATCAACCCCGATGATACGCATATTGTGCGTTATGAATGGTTTTGGATGAGTTTTTTGTCTATTACAGGTATTGCTTTTATAGGAGGTGGAATTATTTGGGGGTTTTTGATTTGGTTGCGTGCAAATCGTCGAAAGTGGCTTTTAGAAAAAGGGAGTGTTTTGGAAGGGCTGATTCAGTCGGTAGTACAAGACCCACAAATTATATTGCAAGACAAAGCTGCTTTCATTATTTTGTGTGAATGGAAAAGAGATGAAGATTCGGGAACACTACTTTTCAAAAGTGAGCCTTTGGCTGCTGACCCAACAGAGTTTTTGGAAGAAAAAGAAACTTTACCTATTTATATAGACTTACAAAATCCAGAAAATTATTGGATTGATATTTCTTTTCTGAATGAGGAAAAAGTGGAAATTGAAACAAAATTAGAAATAGAGGAATAGTTTTATCAAATAAAATTTATTCTTTCTCCAAACTCTTAGATTGAATAGTTGTAGGAGTATTCAAAATATTTTTTTGAGGATTATTCTTATTTTCAAGGGTTGTTTTTTCGTTGGTAGAAATAGGCTCAAAAGTCAAGAAAATAACTTTTTTGGTAAGATTTTCTAAGATAGGTTTGAGCATTGTCTTTGCCATGGTTTGAGTCTGAACTAATATTCCAGATTCTAAGGCAGCTTTTTCGATTTGTTTTTCTGCTTTTGCGTAGGCTTCTCCTACAAGATTATCATCTTGCATAAAGGGCAATGATTCCGAATCATACACTTTTGATTTTTGAAGGTCAATTTTGGAATAACACAATTCAGGTGCAGGCAAATGAACATAAACAGAATCGCCTACCTCTGTAATATCTTCGTTTTTTATGCGTGTCAAATCCATACAACCGACAGCCTCTCCAGCCACAATCAATAAAACTTTTGAATCCAAAACAGAGCTATAACCGTGTTTTTGTTTGTGTTCGACAACATCTTTAAAATTATACTTTACTAATTCTAACTTTCCTAGTCCTTCAATTTCTTCCAAAACAGTCTTAAAATTAGTTTCGGTAATTATTTCTTTAGGTTTTAATAATTCCTTTGCATCTTCTCGAATAATGATATAATAAACACCAAACCCAAGCAAAAGGACAACTAAAAGACCAGTAAGAGATTTTATAAAATTAGTCATGAGGCAATTAGGAATAATTACGAATTAAAAATTACGAACTACGAATTTTTTCTATTGAAAAATAATGATTTTTATGCTAAAAATCAAAGAAACACAGTTTTGCACTGATAACTGTTACATTCCTTGTTTTGCTGCTGCAATTAAGCCAATATTTTTGAAACGCATATTAAATTTTTTGCTTAAATGTTGATTTGTAATTCCTCCTTGATAGCTATAAACCCCCTTTGCAAATCCCATATCTGCAAAGACCATTTCTTCAATACTTCCCAGTTCGCCAGCACGCAAAAGCAAAGGAGCAAAAATATTGCTAAGAGCATTTGTGGCAGTTCTTGCTACACGAGAAGGGATATTTGGAACGCAATAATGAATGACATCATATTTTTTATATGTTGGTTTGTGATGGGAAGTAGTTTCAGAAGTTTCGATACAACCACCATAATCAATACTGACATCAATAATAACAGAATTGGGTTTCATTCTTGAAACCATTTCTTCAGTAACAACAGAAGGTGTGCGCCCATTTTCTGGACGAATTGCGCCTATCACTACATCGGCTTCTTCTAAGGCAGTCTTTAAAGTTCCCAAATCAAAAATGGAAGTAAAAAGATGAGGCTGCAAAAGATTATATTTTATTCTGCGAAGCATCGGAACACTACTATCAAAAACTTTTACACTTGCACCAAGCCCTAAAGCTGTTCTGGCTGCATATTCTCCGACAGTTCCCGAACCCAAAACAACTACATTTGTGGGTGCAACACCTGTAATTCCACCCAAAATAATTCCTTGTCCTTCATTTGCACTACTCAAATATTCGGCTGCAATAAGCATCACTGTACTGCCTGCAATTTCGCTCATCGAACGCACAACAGGCAAACCACCTTCTTTGTCTTCCAACATTTCATAGGCAATCGCCATAATTTTTTTACGATTAATGGCGTGCAAATATTCAGGAGTTACATTTGCCAAATGCAAGGTAGAAATAAGTGTTTTTTTGCTTTGCATTTCTCCCAATTCTTTTAGAGTAGGAGGCGCAACCTTCAAAACAATTTCGGATTGAAATACTTCTTTTGAAGAATATTTTATTTGCGCTCCTGCATCACTATATTCGTGGTCGGTATATTTGCATTTTTCGCCTGCTCCTGTTTCAATCACTACTTCGTGTCCGTTTGCAACCAACAAACGCACAGATTCAGGACGCAAAGCAACTCTAAACTCATCTTGATTGGTTTCCTTTGGGATTCCAATGGTAAGTTGTTGATTGCGTTCACGTACCTTAGCAAGTACTTCTTGAGGTTGGTAATATTCGTACTGCTGGACTAATTTTTTGATAACATCGTCTTGGCTCATAAGCTATGGAATGATTACGAATTAAAAATTACGGATTACGATTACAACTCATTGATTAAAAAATAACTTATATTTGAAGTTGTTCATTTTATAAAAAAGAAGCATTTGCAGTTCAGAAAGGCTTATTTTATAAAAATTCAGAAGAACTAATTATTTTTCTATACAGCTAAAAATACGTGAGTTGGTAACTTGATTTATTTCTATGTCTATTTGCAAATACTCTTCTGGTAAAAAAGGTTCTATTTTGGAAGCCCATTCTATAAAACAATAATTTCCATTTTCTTCTGCTTTCTCAAAATACTCTTCTATTCCTAATTCCCAAACTTCATTTGGGTCATTTATTCTATAAAAATCACAATGATAAATTAGCTTAGTATTTTGATTATCATAGTTGCCTTCATATTCATTTATCAAGGCAAAAGTAGGGCTGCTGACCACTTCTTTTACTCCCAATATTTGACAAACAGCTTTGATAAAAGTAGTTTTTCCTGCTCCCAAATCACCTTCTAATATCCAAATGCGCTTATTTAACTTATTTGCTAAAGAAATAATTTGTTGAGCAATTTGTGGCAAATCAGAAATAGAATTACATGTTAATTGTGTAGAGCCAGAAGAAGAATCAATAAAAGAGCTAGTCATTTTTTTTTGAAAAGATAGAACAAAAGCAAGTTTGGAATTAAATTTTTATCGAAGATACATAGAATTTGATAATTTTTGATGGATTTTTTAGGAAAATTCTAATTAGACTAGAAAACAAGAAGTTTTTGTATTCAAAAATACCCATTTATACGTATATCTTAGCTTTTGTTTTTTGACTAACTTTATTGACAAATAAAAAACTATTTACCAAAATAATTTTTCCAATTTATCATTTAATAAACTTATCAATTATGAAACCATATCATTTTTTAATTACTTTAAAAGGAATTTTATTTTCCTTCATATTACTTTCTTTCATTGTAGGTTGTTCTAAAAAAGATGACGATGAAGACGAAGCTCCAACAGCACCAACAGTTGATTTTTCATTTACACCTCTTAGCCCAAAAGTAAATGAAGCTATTACATTTAATAATACAAGTACAAATGCTACTTCTTATCAATGGTCAGCAGCAGGAACAAATTTTAATTCTACTGAAAAAAATCCAACATTTACATTTACCTCAACAGGAACTTTTGATGTAAAGTTAGTAGCCACAGGAGAAGGAGGTAGTAATACCAAAACTAGAGAAATTAGTGTTGCGCCAGCAGATGACACTACGCCTATGCCTGTTGCAGCTTTTAGTTTTTCTCCATCAAGCCCAAATAGAGGAGAAGAAGTAAGTTTTACAAATGAGAGTACAAATGCTACTTCTTATCAATGGTCAGCAGCAGGAACAAATTTTAGTTCGACTTCTGAAAATCCGACATTTACTTTTGATGCAACAGGCGATTTTGATGTAAAATTGGTTGTTACTAATTCTGCTGGAACAGATGAAATAAGCAAAACGATTACGGTAACAGCAGCATCTGGTGGAGGAAATAATAATCCTTGTAATTTGCCTGAATGTTATATCGAAACCACTACTACTGTTGCTTCTGGATTTACTACCACTGTAACATATACTTATACGGTTGTGAATGGAGTGAAAAAGATTGCTACAATCTCTACTGCAACCATTGCAGGCACTTTAATTACAAGTATTGAGTATGATGCAACAGGAAAAAGAATAAAAGATGAAACCAAAATTGGAGGCGTATTACAAAATTATATTGAATATGAATATACAGGTGGTGGAAGCACAGTAAGAGCAAACACATACGATGCTCCGAATACTTTTACTGGGTATAATATTAGCCAATATGATGCAAATGATAAACTTCTTCGTACAGATAATTACGATGTATCAGGAGCATTACAGAGTTATACAGTTTATTCTGATTTTGTAAATATTGCTGGGAGTTTTCCACAGCTTGTAGAAACTTTTGATGCAAATAATACGCTGACACAAAGAGATGTTCATACCTATCAAAACTGTCAGCTTATCAAAACTGTTTCGACTGATGGAAGTGGTACACAAATAGGAGAAGTAAATAATACGATTGATGCAAATGGTTTGTTGCGTACAAGTATAGCAACTATTTTTGCGCAAGGAGTAACCATTACAAGTAATTCTCAATATGTTTATGATTGTGATTAATAGAATTAAAAAAAATCATTGAATCAAAAAAAATCTAACTAATATTAAAATTAGTTAGATTTTTTTTGTCAAATCAATATCAATACACAGAGTTAGACAAAATAGATTGGATTGTAACAGAGAAGATACACGGCGCAAATTTTTGTTTTATCTATGAAAATAAAAAACTTTCTTACGGAAAAAGGAAAGAAAATCTAGCTTGGAATGATGATTTTTTTGGATTTCAATTAGTAGTAAACAAATTAGAAAATCAAATTATAGAACTCTTTGAAGAATTAAATAAAAATCTGTTTCCTCAAAGACCTATTCTTAAAATAAAAAAACCAGAATTTGAAGAAAATGAAATATTTCATCAAGTTCAAAAATGGTCTTTTATTCCTAAAATATCTTCTAATACAGAAGAGTTGCATTTTTTGGTAGAAGAAATTAGAAATTATGTTACTCAAAATAGATTACAAAGCGCAATTTCTAAGATTGGTAGTTTGGATATAAATAATCCAAAGCGAGTGCAAGAAATTGAAAATGAATTTTTGAGAGATATTCTGACTGATTTTGATGAAAATAATGAAGCAATTTTGAAAGAATTATCTAATCAGCAAATGAAATGGGTGGAAGAGAGGGTAAAAATATATTGCAATAAAATAATTAATAAAAACTAAAAAAGAAGGTAACAAACGAACGGAGCAAACGCTCTTATCCTATTAAAATAGAACAGTGAGCTGGCAATTCGACATCTACGAGAGATTTACAAATAAAATGTATTTTATTTTACCCATTTTGCCACGTGATTTTACTCAATCTTCACTCATTCGGTCACCCGAAATATCGCTACCTTAGGTTCGTTATAGTTACGAAGGAACTCCAATCTACGACACTTCTTTTTTAGTCTTAGAATAACAAAAATACAATTTTTGGTGGTGTTACACAAAGTATGATTTTTTTAAAGCGTTTTAGAATAGCAAAATTATACAACTAAAAACTACC
>CAKZOK010000017.1 GCA_937136415.1 uncultured Cytophagales bacterium
CAAATTAAAAGTAGTCATTCAATAATTTTATTATTATAAAAAAGTAATAATATGAAAAATTGAATGACTATTTTTTTTTGTGTATTTTTACCCAAAAAAAAAGATTTATTCCAAAAATAATATGAAAAATCCAGTTATTCGTTTTGTAATTTTATTTGTGGCTATTTATGGGAGTTGGTATTTGTTGTATGAGTTTTATTTAGCTCAAAATACTCCTGTTGATAAAATTTTGATACAATGGGTAGGGAAAAGTAGTACAGAGTTATTGACATGGTTTGGCTTTGATGCCTCTTATCAATTACTTCCTCATACTGTTTCACTTAACTCTATTGCTTGTGTTTCTGTGGGTGCGCCCTGCAATGGTCTTGCACTTTTTGCGCTTTTTGGCTCTTTTATTTTAGCTACTCCTGTTTCTATTAAGCCAAAATTATTATTTATTCCTTTAGGCATTATTGTGATTTTTTTATTAAATGTCATTCGTATTTCTGCCCTAACTTTGAATGTAAAGTATTATCCTGAAAGTGTTGATTTTAATCATCATTATTTGTTTACTTTTATTGTTTATGGTGTTACTTTTTGGATTTGGATTATTTGGGTAAATAAATTTATGATTCCGAGTTTGAAGAAAAAACAAGTCTAATTTTACACAAAAAACTATCAAAATGAAAAAAAAGCTATTTTATTTTTTACGCATTTTGGGAATCGTTATGCTTTTTCTACTTTGGTTCTTTTTAGGAATGAGCCGTATGAAATTAGCTTATTTTATTTCTGATACTTTTTCTTACCTTCCTTTTATTTCGGTTTTGGATACAGGAATAGTAAGTATTTTATTCATTTTCCTTAATGGATTTATTATTTATCTTTCCTTTTGTTCTGCTTCTGTTCTGAAAAAAACACTGATTGCTCATTGTATCATTTATGTATTTATTGTAATTCTAACATTGAGTTATAAGTTTTTTGAAATATCTTTTTTGTTTAATTTATCTGAAAATTTATTGCGTTTTTATTTTTCTCCTCTTATTCCATTTTTTTCTATATTGATTTTTTATATCTCAAAAAAATTGGAATCTTAGAAAACAAATGAAACTATTTTGATAAGTTATCAAATAGATAAAAGTCAAAAAAAGCCTATTCAATCGTAAAGATTAAATAGGCTTTTTTGTTTATCTACTTTTTAGAGTGTTATCTAACAATCATAAATGAACCTGTTTTTTGGATTTGTTTTGTAGAGCCACTAAAAGGGTCTGTATAACGAATAATCCAAATATATGCTCCTGTTGGTACATTTTTGCCTTTGTGCGTTCCGTCCCAAAAATCTTGAGATTCTAGCTCGCCCATATCATCGGCACGCACTTCATAAATTACCTCACTCCAACGATTGAATATTTGCATTTCGAAGTTTTTGATATGCTTACCAAATACTTCAAAATTATCATTCAAATTGTCATTATTTGGTGAAAATGCTTCAGGAATAAAAATACGAGGCTGACAAAGTTCGGTTACAAAAGTGCTATCACTTGTTTGGCATTCGGTGGCATAACGAGCAATTACACGCAGACGATAATTTCCACCTGCATCAATTTCTAAAGAATCTTTATTGCCCATATATTGCCCTGTTGAATCTGTCCAAACATAGAGATAAGTTGTAGTAGAATCTTTATTTAAGAGTTTAGAACGCAAAATATGTGTTTGTCCTCTTTCAAAACGCTCTTCTGCGCCAAGTTCAAAACAAAGTGTTGTATCAGATACCAATTCTAAAATAGGCTTTTCTTTTACTTGTACTTCGGTTGTTCTTGTGAAATTACAATCATCTATACTTACCTCAAGAGTGTACGTTCCAGACTCTCCAACTCTAATAAACGATGTTGTATCGCCTGTTTCTCTCCAAAAATAACTTACACGAAGATTGGCAGCCGAATCAGCAAAATTAAGAGAATCTCCAATCATAACTGTTGAGTTCTGACAAACTTGTAAAAGCTCTGGAAGTTCGAATGTTGGTGTTACATAGACATGGACTGTATCTATATTCTGACAGCCATTTGTATCTGTTCCCATTACAATATAATTTGTCGGAACTTTCGGACTAACCGTAATTGTATCAAAAGCAGTTGGGTCATTCAACCAAACATAATTTTTCCCTCCAGAAGGATAAAGCGTAATCGAATCATTTGCACAAATACTAACTGTATCAACGCTATGCGCCCTAATGGTTGGCAATGGATTTACATAAATTGTTGCTGTATCTCCTGTATTTTGGCATTCATTTGAGTATCCACCTGTCACGATAAAGGTATGATAACCAACTGTATCTAATTTAATAGTAATCTGATTTGCACTATCCAACACTGTATTTGTAGTATCTCCTAGTTTTGTCCACGCATAAGAAGTTGCTCCTCTTGCTCTTAAAGTAACAGAATCTCCAATACAAATTTCGGTTCTGTAAGTAGAATCAATAGTAATTTTAGAAGCACGATTAAATTTAATCAACACTCTATCCGTAGAATCACAACCTGTAAGCGAATCATAAACTGTCAAGATGACATGGAAAGGTTCGTAAGAAATTGGTTGAATTTCATCAAATGAAATATTCAAAATAGAATCTCTTGAAAGGATTAAATTATTCTCTTCATGTGTCCAAATATATTGAGTCAAAGCTGGATTATCAGGTAAGAAACCACTTATTTCAAGGTTTTCATTTGCACACAAACGAATTTCTTCTTCTTCTATATTTGCGACAGCTCTACGATTTACACGCACTCTGATTGTATCACTTATTGCTGCGCAAGGAGTAGAAGAATCAAAATAAGTTTTTAGTACATAAACAAACTCACCTACCGAATCAGGTATTACGGTTACGTTTGTAGTTGTGGCAAAAGAAGATGTTTCTGGAAGTTTTATCCATTCAAATTGATTTCCAAAACTTTCTCCTCCTTGTAATATGATGCTTTCTCCCAAACAAATAACAGAATCACTAGCGTTTATTCTTGCTATTGGTTTTCTTCTAAAACGAACATTAACCGTATCAGTAACAGAACACTCGCCATCTGGGTCGGTTATTTTTACTTCAAAACGTTGGGAAGCAAAACTTTCGGTTGTGTTGTAAGTAATTTTGACTTTTGAAGCTGTACTAATTACTTGATTGCCTTCTATCCATTTCCAACGATATTGATAATCATTGTCATGAATTGGGTCAAAGGCATCTAATACCAAAGAATCTCCTTGACAAAGTGTTGTTGTATCGCCTGTTGCTGTATTTGGAAGAGATAGAGAAATAGTAGGACGAACAAATACTTCGACAGATTTTGTTACCGAACAATTTGCTATTGTACTTGTGTCTGTTACTGTAACAGTATAAATTCCACTTACATCTACAATAGCTCTACGATTAGAATCACTTAGACTGACAATTCCATTTCCTTGCCAATCAATGAGCATATTGCGAAGATTTGTAGCTTCTATGCGCAATGTATCTTGCTCGCCACAGGCATAATTATCGTGTCCTAAGATTTGGAAATCTGGGTCTGCTGTAAAGTTTATGCGAATTGTATCTCTAGCTTCACAGCCTCTTGGGTCTATTGCTGTTACTCTATAAATTCCTTCTTCTGTTGCATCATATACCGAATCTGTTCCTATGATAGTAGTATTATCATTTTCTTTATACCATTCATAAGTTGTTCCGTTTTGATGAGAAATATCAGAGCCTACCAAACGATATGGCAAACTTGAAGGGTTACAAACAAATACATCTGCTCCCAAATCTACATCAAGTGTATCATAATTAGTAACTGAAACAATATTACTAGAATCGCTACAACCTGTAGTTAGGTTAGTAACAATTACAAAATAAGTTCCTTGTTGGGAAACATATAATGAATCATTTCCATTTCCTACTGTAATAATATCTCCATCTGTTTTGATTTCTTTCCAATCATAAATAAATGAACCATCTTGAGTCGCTACCAAAGGCGTAATATCATCTACACATTTGATTCTATCTATTCCCAAATCAACTACTGGAAGAGGGTGAACTACAAAAGTGCGAATTTCACTATCAGCCGAGCAGCCATCAGGAGTTGCAAAACCTTTTACATAGATTTGATATGTTCCTGCTTCAAGTGTATTTGCTTCGATAGTGTAAGGATTTGATGTAGAAACAGGCAAACCATTAATGAAATATTGATGAGCAATTCCTCCTCTCACTTCAAATGTAACTGTTTCATCAATACAAAAGTCGCTTTCAAATTCTACCCAATTTACAACAGGAGGGTGTATTGTTGTGACTGTAGCTTCATCTGGTGTAACTGTTCCTGTACAATATCTATCCGTAATAGAAAGAGGTTTGTAAGTATTTGTGTTTGTATTAATTGTAAAAGTTTGAGGGCTTGCGCTTCCAATCGTTCCAATTATTTCGGTTTCCACAGTTACATTTCCTAATGTATCTGTTACTTGATAGGTAAGTGTTGCTGGGAAATTTCCTGTAATTGTAAAGGTTATATCTGTTGGTTGGTCTGCACAAACTGTTGCCGTCCCATTTACTGTTGCTGTTGGTTCAGGATAAATAATTACTGTTGCTGTATCTGCTAAAGTTTGAGTACAACGTTTTCCAAAATCACCAATTCTAGTAGCTATTATTCCATAAACAAAGGTGCTTTGTCCTGTACTAAGAGTTGTAGATTCTGTTACATCAAAAGTAATAGTTGATAAATCCATAGTTGGCGTTTGAATAGCACTTGGAACAACAATACCATCTCTAGTTAATTGATATTCAACATCTTGTTCTGTATTGGTAACTGAAATAGTAGAAATTCCTGTAACACAATGCGTAATTGGTGAGGCTGATACAACTAAAGTAGCAGCGTCAATTTCGGGTTCTGCATAAAAATCTACTTGTAGAGTAGCTTCGGTCGGACAATTTCCTCTTGTATCTGTAATAATTACAGAATAAATAGCCGAATTGGTTTGTCCCCCTTGTGTAGCAAAATTATCTACTGATTGAGTTGCACTTGTACCTAAATTGGTAAAAGTAGGGTTACTTATATCTCTCACTCTCCATTGATAGGTATAAAATGTAGAAACAGGAGCAGAAACAATTTGTGCGCCTTCGCTTGTACAGAAACCTAATTGAGTAACTATATTTCCATCAAAAGAGATTTCGGCAGCAGGAGAAGAGAAAAACTCTACTGTAACTTGGTCTGTTCTACTACAAAGTTCAGTATTATCATTGCTGACGACTTCTAAAGTATAAGTGGTTGATGCCGAAAAGTTAGAAACATCTAATGTGCTAAGAGAACTACTTTGAATTACACCAACACCAACTTGCGTCCAAATATAAGTTAGAGAAGTAAAAGCTGCATGAGATGGTAAAGCTCCTTCTAAAGTACGTACTCCATCATCATCACAAAAAGACAAATTATCAGGAGCAGTACTTCCATTAAATGAAATTTGAGCTTCTGGGTTTTGGTAGAAATTAACAACAATAGTCGTTACACTTTCACAAACTTCTGTATTTGATTCATCTTTTACAGTTAATTGATATGTAATTGAAGTTGTTGTATTTGTAGGATTCGAAATATCAATTTGAGGATTTGTACCCAAATTAATAGTATTTGTAATATCGTCCCATTGATATGTAACATTTCCTAAAGCTGCATGACTTGGGTGGACACCGTTTAGAGTTTGAATACCTTCATCAAAACAGAAATCTAAAGTAGTTGCAACAGTTCCTTCGTGTGAAATTTCTGCGATTGGATTTTCTATAAATTGAATTGTAATTTGAGCTGTTCTTTCACAAGAGTTTGTTAATCCATTTGTTACTACTAATTCATAGGTTGTTGTTTCTCCAAATTTATCTACTTCAAATGTTGGCATATTTCCGACGACTGCATTTGTAGTTAAATCTGTCCATTGATAAGTAATTGATGGAAAACTTGCGTGGTCTGGTGTAACTCCACTGATTGTTTGCGCTCCATCTGAATCACAGAATTGCAATGTATTTCCTGTTTCATCTGTACCATTAAATGAAATTTGAGCTTCTGGATTTGGTAGAAATGTAACTCTAATAGCATCAGAAGACAAACAATTTGTAGTATTGACTGCTTCATTATTTGTTACTTCTAAAGTATATTCATACGTGGTTGCTACAATACCCACCGAGTTTTGAGTTGTAGTAAATGTACTTCCCGTTTCTCCAATGACCTCAATTCCATCTACAAACCATTTGTAACTTGGATTATCAAAATCAATCGGCGTAATAGCTTCCAAAATTAGAGGAGCATCACTATCACAAATTGTCCTATCATTTCCTAAAGTAAATTGAGGAATAGGATTTACATTTACAATAGTAGTAACAGGATTGATAAGGTTTTCACAAAAGAAATCTTGTATTCTATTTACTGTATAAGTTCCATCTTCGGTAGCAAAGAATGAATATGTATTCGAATTTATTCCTGTAACAGTAACCTCTGGTTCTGTATCTCTTTGATAAACGATTGTAAAAGGTTGTGTTCCTGTCATTGTAACAGTAAGTTCGATGTCTTCTCCTTGACATAAATCACCACCACCACTAAATTCTGCCGTTGGTAAAGGGTGTACAATTATTTCAGGTTCTATATCTAATAATAAAACACAAGGAATATTAGCTAATGTATTTCTGACTTCAATAAAATAGCTAGTGGTTGTACTAATAATTGGAGTTGTAAGAGTAATTGGGTCGCCTGTTGCTGAAAATTGAGTTGCCCCAATAGCTGCTCCCACTACACCTGCATTATTTTCACGAAGCTGATAACTGTACCTTGCCCCTGCTTGTGGATTCACTATTCTAATTGTTCCTTGTCCTGTATCACAAATCGAATCAGCTTCTATAATTCTATCTGTAAGAGGCAAAGGTTCGAAGGTTACTTTTACTTCATCTGAATAAACACAAGTACTTGCAGGAATCCTAATTTCTAATTTATAAAAAACTTCAAAAGGAGTTTCTGCAATAGGTAAGGTTTCAGAAGCCGTATAAGTTGAAGATGTTGCTCCCACAATATCAGCATAAATAGTTCCTCCATCTGTACTTCGTTGCCATTGATAATTTGCATTTGCAGGTTGAGAGGCATCTGACCCATCAAGTAAAATAGAACGATTTTCACAAATTATGCTATCTGCTCCCAAATCAGTTTGAATATCCCCAAGGATAATTAATTCTGCTTGCTCAGTCAAAAGAACCGTACAAGTAGGTGCAACGGTATATCTAGCTTGTAGAGTAATTGTGGAAGTACCCTCCGACATTCCTGTAAGTGGAAGTTGAATTGTAGCTCCATTTCCTGCCACCAAACCACCAAAAGGAACACCATTTTGAAAAATCTGATAACTAATATTAGGCTCTGAATCAACTACCCTCACAAAACTACCAGCAGTACTACAAAGTGTACTATCATTTGGGAAGATAGTGAGATTAGTAGCTGGTGTTGGTTTTATCGTTACATTTACTTCGTCTTCGCCTTCATTACAACCATTTGCGCCAAGTGAAACACTTGTTACAACTGCTCTATATACATGAGGAGTAAGTGAAGGCACATGAGCCTGTACAGCAAGTGTAGAAGTAGCAGAAGCTGCCCCTTGAGAAACACCATCTACAAACCACTCATAGCGAGTATCTGCATCGTGAGCAGGTAAAAGAGCATCAAGTGTAGGTAATGGGTCTGTTTCACAAAGCTCAATATCAGCTCCTAAATTTACTTCGCAATCATCTGTAATAATAGCACAAGAGGTTGTTCCTGTACTTGTGCCAGTTTGAGTAATGGTTAGGTCAGTAGGTTGATTGCTCCAGTTAGTAACTATTAAAATAAATATTTGACCAGATACAGTAGCTGTAACCTCAGGTGTTTCTATACCAGTGCCAGCAGCATAACTACAATCAGTAGGAGGTAGAGTGCCACTAAATATTGTAGTGCAAGCTGCTGATGGAGTTGTTCCAGGAGCAAAAGGTCCCCAAATGGCAAAATCTATATCTCTTGCAGGGCTTCTACCAATACTCAATTCTACATTTCCAATTTGATCTATTTGTAGATAAAACCAAGCTGGGTTTGGCTGTGTAGATAATTCCTCAGGACCACAATCATAATCAGGACCACTTGGAGGAGGAGAATTACCAACTCCTGCAGGGTATTCAGTTGGTACACCTGTACAAAAAGGAGTTGCAGTAGCACATTCAGTTCCTTGTGCTTGTAAAGAGGAATTCCACGAAGAAGTGGTATAAAAAAATGCTGTCAGTAGAGCAGCACATAGTATGTAAAAATATTTTTTCATTGTTATTATTAAATTAGCTGGTTATTTTTTGGTAAAATCAATATAAGTTCCAAATTGTTGTCTTTGAGTAGTTACTTTACGTTTTAAGTAACTCGCCCAATTTTGGATTGTCCAATTCTGTTTTTCAGCATTTGGAACAAGTGTAATTATTACTTTTTGAGTAATAATATTGGTTTCAAACTGAACACTAGCATCATTAAAGAATCCAAAGAAACGATTTGCTTGTTCTATTGTAGCCAAATGCAATTCCAAAATATCAGCCTCAAAGACTTTTGTATTTTGTGAAACATTCTCATCAAACATAATATACAGCTCTTTGGTAATATGAGCTTGTGGCAATGCTTCACTATTTTGTGCTAAAGCAAAATGAGAAGAGAAAAAGAATACAATCATAAAAAGGGATAGATTGCATACAAGGAGATGAATTTTCATTATTATATATTTTAATTATTTGTTTTGTATAAATTCGAACCATTTAGAGGTGTGTTTTTTTCCTCAAAAAAAATGGTTAAACTGATTTTTAGCCTAAATTTACATATAATACTATTCTTTAACAAAAATTATCAAAGTATAAGCTATTATTAAAACTCCTTTTAGCCAAATAATATTTCTAAATCTACTAAATTTGCAAAAATAAATAAATAGCCAAATGAACCCTATATCCTTACATCAAAAAACAGAAATATTCAAAAATCTCGCCTTCGAACAGGGTTTCTTACATTGTGGAATCAGTAAAGCAACATTTTTAGAAAAAGAAGCCAAAGATTTGGAAAAATGGCTCACACAAGGAAAAAATGGACAAATGCAATGGATTGAAAACTATTTTGATATTCGTCTTGACCCTCGCCTACTCGTTGATAATGCAAAATCTGTACTCACATTTGCTTACAATTATTACCCTCCTGTTTCATTGAAGCAAGAAAATAATTATAAAATTTCGAAATATGCGTATGGTAGAGATTATCATAAAGTCATCAAAAAAAAATTAAAACACCTTATGAATCACTTAAAAGAAGAATTTGGAGATTTTAATGGACGTGCCTTTGTTGATTCTGCCCCCATCATGGAAAAAGTTTGGGCTAAAAAAAGTGGAATTACATGGCAAGGAAAACACACCAACGCTATCAATCCCAAAACGGGAAGTTTCTTTTTTTTGGCTACCTTAGTTTTGGATATTGAATTGGAATACGATAATCCTACAAAAGACCGTTGTGGAAATTGTACATTATGCTTAGATGCTTGCCCAACCGATGCGCTTTCAATGGAAAATCCGTATCAAATTGATGGAAGTAAATGTATTTCGTATTTTACAATCGAATTAAAAGACAAAATTCCATCAGAAATGAAAGGAAAATTTGATAATTGGATTTTTGGTTGTGATATTTGTCAAGATGTTTGTCCGTGGAACAAACGAAAATCAGCACAAATTGCTCATAATGAAACTGATTTTTTGCCTTCAGAATTATTACAAGAAATGACAAAAAAAGATTGGCACGAACTTACAAACGAACTCTTTGATGAGATGTTTGTCGGAAGTCCTATTAAAAGAACTAAATTTGAAGGATTAAAACGAAATATAAACTTTCTAAAAAAATAACTTTTCTCCACAATTCAAAAAGATGAAAAATAGAGAAAAGTTAGTAGATTATTTTTGGAAATATTATTTGTCTAAAAACTTGATATAAAAATGGGGCAAATAGTTTTGGCTAAGTTGTATAAAAAATGGGTTAAATAATAGGAGTGGCTTTTCATGCCATTACTCTCGAACTGGCAAAACAACGTTGTAAAATATCGTAATAGAGTTGTCCAAATTGAGAAATTGCCCAATTACGAAGCTCAAAAACTTCATTTGAAGTAAGAAGAGAGATTGTTTTGCGTAACTCTTTTTCAAAAAGTGTTTTGGAAAAGCTAACTTTTTGAATAATCATTTTTTGATACTCTAACATAAGCGAAAAAAATTTAATGGTGAGTGTTTATTTAGTTGTGTGTTTGTTTTAGCTAAAAAATTCCTTTTTTTATAAAATAAATAGTAAAAAAATAAATAAGTTATCTTGAATTTAGTTAAAAAAATAATTCTGATTTATACATTAGGACATTTTTTTTTAACTTGTAATTGATGCTATAATCACTAATAAATACATAAGAAATTATGTAAAGAAGAATTAATTCAAATTCAAAATTGAGTAAATATGTTAAAACATCTTATTTCTATTTTGTGAAATTTGATATGTACCAAAAATACATTTTTTTTATCAAAAAAACAAATATAAATTTGAAGTAATTAGCCGTTTTTTGAAGGCTTTTAGCCAAAAATAAATAAATAAGTTTTTGTAAAATTATAGCAAATTAAAAATTAGTATAAATAAAAAAATGAATAAAATAATTATGAATCAACTGATTTACAGCAAATTAACCACAAAGGTTTTTTATTTTTTATTTTTTCTTATCGGAATCATAATTCCTAAAACAGCATTTTGTCAAGAAATAACTCTTCAAGTTGGTGTTACAACCATTGGCTTAAACGAAGATTTTGAAGTTACGGTTACAGTAAAAGATGGTGAATTGAAAAAGTATTCTGAATTTCCTAAAATAAACGGAATGAATAAGGCTGAGATATACACTTCGCAGTCAATAAATTTTGTAAATGGGCAGGTTTCCAAAACGCAAGCTGTTACGCAACGCTATCGTGCTTCCAGACAGGGAAGTTACTTTTTGCGCCCTTTTACAATGACTGTCAATGGTGAGAAAGTTCGTCATGCTGGCGCAAGTATTGATGTAAAAGGAAAATCTACTAATACAAATCCGTTTGATAGTTTTTGGGGCAAAACTGAAAATACAGAGTATATTTCGGTAAAAGATGATGCTTTTTTTGCTATCACGACCAATAAAAATAATCCATATACAGGCGAAGGTTTTACACTTACAATGTCGTTTTATGTTGCTGTTTCGAATCGTGCAACACTTAATTTTCACGAGTTAGGAGAACAAAAAGCCGAAATATTAAAGCAAATTAGACCAAAAAATACACTTGAAGAAAATTTTAATATCATTCAGCCTGTTCCTGAAAAAGTAGTAATAAGAGGAAAAGAATATCGTCAATACAAAGTATATCAAGGCGTTTTTTATTCATTAAGTTCTCAAAAAATAACCATTCCAGCCATTCCTTTTAAAATGGTAAAATACGATGTGGCAGTAAATTCACAAAGTATTTTTAACCAAATGAAAGAAAATATCAAAACGTATTATAGCAAACCAGTTTCGATTACAGTCAAAGAATTGCCTGCTCACCCACTCAAAGACCAAGTACCAGTAGGAAATTATATTTTAAAAGAACAAATTGCAAGTAAGAATCTCAAAACAGGAAAAAGTGTACAATATCAATTCAGAATTGAAGGTGAAGGAAATTTGTCTGTTATTGATAAACTAAAACTTCCCAAAACAGCAAATTTTGATTTTTATGAGCCAACTATCTCCGAAATGTTGAGAAGAAATAATAATACTGTCTATGGAACAAAAGATTTTAATTATTATATTATTCCAAATGAACCGGGGTTTTATCCTATGAAAGATTATTTTAGTTATATCTTTTTTAATACTAGAAAGAACGATTATGATACACTGGCTTCAAAAATTACATTGAGTGTAACAGGAGAAAGCCGAAAAAATGCCTCTATTGGAAATGCCGATTTGGGTTCTTTTTATGATAGAATAAATGACGAAAGCAATAGTTTGAGTAGCAGAAATGAGATTACTTGGGAAAAATATGGAATCAATGGAATTGCTATTTTATTGCTTTTAGTTTTGGGGTTAAGTATTTTGGTAGGAAAAAAGATACGACAAAAAGATTTAGACGAAGAGTGATAGTTTTGAGAATGAAATTGTTTAAAAACAATCTTGTTTTTTGGGTATGCTTACACTAGGCTGTTCAGAGTCTGGTTATTTTTTCGTGCAGTTTTGTAATTATGATTTTCTTAATTATCTACAAACATAAAGTAGCTACACAGCTAATATTTCTAAAAAAACAAACTGATTTTAAATAATCATTTTTTGTACGAAGAATTTTTCAAATTCTGAACAGCCTATGGTTACACCAACAAAAATGCAAAACAATTCTTAAACAACGTCAATAATTTAGTGAGTTGTTTCTTCATTTCTAGTTGTAAAAATACTCTTCAAATCTAAGGCTCTATCCATAACTCGTTTGTTGTTTCCAAAAAGAAGAATTATGTCAATTATCAGAATAATTGTAAAAATAGCAGAAACCAAATTATCAGCAACTTTAAATGAATTTCCAAAACTATAACTCAAATGATAAGCATACACACCAAAAACACTAGCTAATTTGGGAATCCCAATAGGCGAGTTTCGAAGAACAGATTGCCACCAAGTAAGTTTGTTTTCATTTTGCTCTTCCACTACTTCAAAACCTAATAAGTTTTTTCCCAAACTCAAAGAACGTCCTGTAAGAGAAAAATCTCTAAGCAAAAAATATGTCCATAACAAAGGCGAAATAGTAGCTGAAAAAAACATTTGAAATACCCAAACCAAGGCTAAATCTATTAAAATAGCACCCAAACGCTGCCTAGAACTTACTATATTTTGTAAAGTTTCATGAATCTTAAAATTTGAATTTACTCGGCTATAATATTCTGCCGAACGCTTTTTGAAATGCCCTAAAGAAGTGCTTTGAGGAATAGCAGGAAGTGTATTTGTTTGATTGCAATGACGGTTTCCCAAATATGCCCAACTATCAGAATGAAAAGCAGATTTGCATTCAGCACAAAGTATAATATTATCACCCACCTCTAAAGTATCACCTGTAATTGGGTCAATACGTGCTTGTGTTAAAAATTTTTTGTGTTTTTGAGAATCTAATTGATGAATATGCATGATATGTAAATCTTTTTTAGGGAAAATTGTCTATATTATTGATACGGTAAATGACTGTTTTGTGTTGTAAAATATAATTCTCTTTTCACAACTTTATACAAGAATCACAAACTTATAAGACTTTCAGTTCCTATATTAATAAATACTTCTAACTTTATTTAATATATTTGAACTATAATCCTTTAAATAGATTTAAAACACAAATTCGAACCTAAAAATAGTAATTATTATGAGTAAAGTATTGATTATTGGTGCTGGTGGTGTTGGTAATGTTGTTGTCAAAAAATGTGCAATGTTGCCTACTGTTTTTTCTGAAATTATGCTTGCCAGCCGTACCCTCCCAAAGGTAGAAGCTGCTGCAAAAGAAGTGAAAGAACTCACAGGGTGTACTATCCAAACAGCAAAAATAGATGCTGATAACGTACCCGAATTGGTTGCTCTTATCAAAAAATTCGAACCCAAACTGGTCATCAATGTTGCGCTTCCTTATCAAGATTTGCCAATCATGGACGCTTGTTTGGAAACCAAAACTCATTATTTGGATACAGCAAATTATGAGCCTATTGATGAAGCAAAATTCGAATATAGTTGGCAATGGGCATACAAAAAACGCTTTGAAGAAGCAGGAATTATGGCACTTTTGGGCTGTGGTTTTGACCCCGGTGTAACAGGAGTTTTTACGGCACACGCAGCCAAATATCATTTTGATAAAGATGGAATGGAATTTTTGGATATTGTAGATTGTAATGCAGGAAATCATGGAAAAGCATTTGCAACCAACTTTAATCCTGAAATTAATATTCGTGAAATTACTCAACGAGGAAAATATTGGGAAAATGGCGATTGGAAAGAAACCGAACCTTTAGAGATTAATAGAATGATTAATTATCCAGAAGTAGGACCTAAAAAGTCATTTTTATTGTATCACGAAGAATTAGAATCGCTAACCAAAAATTTTCCATCATTAAAAAGAGCAAGATTTTGGATGACTTTTTCAGATGAATATATTACTCATTTGAGAGTTTTGGAAAATGTAGGAATGACAAGAATTGATGAAGTAGAATATCAAGGTCAAAAAATTGTTCCTCTTCAATTTTTGAAAGCTGTTTTGCCTGAGCCTTCTTCTTTAGGAGAAAATTATGAAGGACAAACTTCTATTGGGTGTCATATTAGAGGGAAAAAAGATGGAAAACCAGCTTATTTTTTCATTCATAATAATTGTGACCATGCCAAAACCTACAAAGAAGTTGGGGCGCAAGCTGTTTCTTACACAACAGGAGTGCCTGCCATGATAGGTGCAAAGATGATGTTAGAAGGAAAATGGATGAAAGCAGGAGTTTATAATGTAGAAGAATTTAATCCAGACCCTTTTATGGAAGATTTGAATAAATATGGGCTTCAATGGCACGAAAAATCAAGTGATTTTGTAGAGTTTAATGATTAATTAAAAAATATTTTCTAGCACAAGATAATACCTTGTGCTAGTTTTTTTCTGAAAAAATAATTTTTTAACCAAAAATAAAAATACTGTTTATATTATTCTCCTCTAATTTAGTCGTACTAACTGCATTTTGATTGGGAATATAAACAGAAAAAGTAGTTTTTTTGAAAGGGCTTGAATTACAAAATACATTCCCTTCTAATTTGTTTACAGCTTTTTTTACCAAAAAAAGCCCAAGTCCATTTCCTATCGAACGCTCCGAAGAACGCACAAACATATTAAAAATAGTGCCTAATAAATGCTCTTGTATTCCCTCTCCATTATCACTTACTTCTATTAAAATTTGGTCATTTTTGATTTTAATAAATAATTTTATGATTGGTTTATTATTAATATTGTGATAAATGAGTGAATTACGCAGCAAATTGATAATAATTAGGCGTAACCATTTTTGGTCTGTAATGATGGCTTGATGAGATTCTATTGTTGTTTCTATAGATATGCCATTAGAAGCATAATTATAAGCTGCTGTTTTTACTTCTTCTATAAAAAGGTATAAATTATCTATTTGTGTAAAGTGCAATTCGTCTTCTATCAAATCATGTAATTGCATTAATCTTCTCAACATAGTATCCATCTGTTCTAGAGTTGCATCAGACAAAGAAGTATAATCGTATGCTTGTTGAATGCTCTCTTGATCGGCATGGCTCGCTAACATTATTTTCAAAAGATTGCTTAAACCTTGCAAACGAACCAAAGGCGCACGCAAATCATGCGAGGCTCTATACATAAAACTATCTAGCTCATGTCTTGCTTCTGCTAGGTTTTCAATACTCTTTTTGAGTTCTTTTGTTCTTCGTTCGACCTTAAAATTAAGGTTGAGATTTAGTGTTGCAATTTCTTCTTTTTGATTGATTAGCTCGGTGTTTTGGTATGCTGTTTCTCTATTTTTTTCGATTAATTTTTTGTTGAGTCCTTTTTTCTGTTTGTTCTGATAAATTAGCAGTTTGAGAAGCAATATTGCCATAAAAAGTCCAATAGCAGTCGCCCAAATTATAACCTTTTTGTTTTCATTTTCTTTTTCCAAAATACTTACCTTTGCTAATGCTTGTCCATTTTCAAAGGCTGATTGTATGGCAGCCAAATTAATTGCAATTTCACGATGTGTAATAGAATCAAGTATCAATTTAGCTTCTCGTTCTAAATAAAGTGCAGTAGCAAAGCTATCCTTTTGTACAAACAATTTGGCTTGCTCTTCGTAGATATGCGCAATCGTTTTGTCTAATTTTTGTTGAGAAGCAATTTTGTAAGCACTATCCAAATAAAAATTTGCCAAAGCCAAATTTTTTGTTTCTATGTATATTTTGCCCAACAAAACAAGAGCATTTGCAGTGCTTTGGTTATTTTCAAATTTACTACTCAAAAGAGCATCTTTTTTTAATAAAAAAATAGCTTGAGTGTAGTTTTTTTTTCTATAAAAAACATCACCAATATTTCCCAAAGCTAAAGCAAGAGCAACTGTATCTTGCATTTGTGTAGCTATTTGCTTGGCTATTCTATAATAATATATCGAAGAATCTAATTTTTGAAGTTCTCTGTAAGCAACTCCCAAATTATTTGCTATGTATCGTTTTTCCCATAAAAATCCATTTTTTAGAGCATAATTGTATCCATAATTATACTTTTTAATGGCTTCTGGGTAGTTTTCAACTTGAAAATAAATATCTCCAATCGTATAAAGCAATACTACTTTATTAAATTTATCATCTATTTTTGTAAAAATTTGCGAGGCATCTAAGGCATACATAATTGCTTGCTCTTCTAAACCCAAATGAATATAATTAGCAGCCAAAAACTTAGAACAAAAAGCTCTTTCACGAAGCATTTTATTATCTTTTGCCAATTTGTAAGCTCTAAGGTTTCTTTCTAGTGAGAGACCACGCTTGCCAATATTCTCATAAAAATAACTTTCCAACCAGTAAATACGAATTTTTATAAAAGCTGTTGTCGTTTTTTTAATTTTTGCATTTAAAGAATTAATTCGCACTGTATTTAATGCAACTTCTCCTTGACTAAGTAAATCAATTAATTGTTCATAAGGCTTCATGTCATCAGACGAAGAGAGAAAAATTAATTCAGCCTCTTTCCACTTTTTATCTACTTTGTTGGTTTGAGCGAATGAAAAGTAAAAAGGAATAAATGCAAAAAACAGCAGTGAAAGCCATTTTTTCATAAGAAATAAAATAAAAATACATTGAATTAATAAAAATAAAAGAAAACTCTTGTTGTTGGTGTTTTAGCGATTAGAGTACTGGACATGAGTTAAAAAGTTGTTGGTGTCGCTACGCTAAAACACCAACGAACGGTGTTTTTCCCTGTTCTGTGACTCACAGAACAGCAAATACATCTAGTGTCTAGTACTCTATTTAGCGATAGCCACACCAACAACAATGCTTTGAAAATAGGTTTTGTAAAAGCTGAAAAAATAAACTTATATTTTTTATAAGAAAATTTTGTTAATAAATTAGTGGTTCTATAAAATAAATTACGTTAAAAAAGATAATTGGTTATATAAAAATATTCTTTTAGTGAAATTAAAAATGATTCCAAACTAATAGTATGATATTTAATTTTGCATCTTTACTTATTGTTCTTTTCCCTGTTCTGTGACTCACAGAACAGCAAATACATCTAGTGTCCAGTACTCTAATGATATTTAATTTTGCATCTTTACTTATTATTCTATTTATAGCCTCAAAATATCCAAAGTGTAAGCACCACCTTCACTAAGATTGAAAAAAGTGCTTTTAGAATACGAACTGTCATTTGCTTCCGAAGAGCGAAAAACAAAACGATAACGACCTGGTTGAAGTGCAAAATTAGTACGTGGAATCCCTTTTTCTGGAAGGTTCATTACCCATTCTTCGCTCCCATCTCGCTTAACAACATAAATGCTACTATACCCTGATAATTTATTCAGAATGGTAACCACACCAGGTGTTGCTACTTTTAGGCTTGTAGTCTTACTTTGATTAATTCGGACATTTTCAAAAACAGTTGTGGGGCGTGTCAGTACTTCTACTCTATAATTTCCAATTAAATAATTATGAGGCTGATTGACTTGCTGATTGACTAATATTTTGCTACTTCCTTTTTTCTGAACAATGGCACTATGCCCTGTTGAATAATCCAAAGAGCCTTTTTGTTGAATATTTAGCTTTCCCTGTGGGGTCATTACTTTGATTACATTGTGCCTTCCTCCAATGATTTCTACATTTTTTTGGATAATACTTGGCGTAGTATAAACAATCAAATCATAAGTAGGAATGGCATCAATATCAAGCTCATCTGTTTTGCCTCCTTTATCTCTAAAATGAACTAGATTATAGCGAGATTTTTTGGTAACTTGGTCAATAAAAGCCATATGAACATTTGCTTCTCTAGGCTGTTTGTTTTTATCCAAAAGCTCTACGGTTACGGTTGTTTTTCCTAATGTTTGTTTGACAACCTCTTGCAAAAAGCCTTTAAACTGTCTTGATGTTTTGGCATTAAAAAAACGCCCCATACAATCAAATCCTTTTGCGTATTTGGGTTCGATTCCCATTCCTACAATAAAAGGTTTTAAGAATATTCCTTTTTGTTGCAAGCCTCTTGAAATAGCGCATGGGTCGCCATTACAAGCCTCAATACCATCGGTTATCATCACAATAACATTTCTTGTATCTCTTTTGTCGTTTGGAAAATCTTTTGTAGCTTGTTCTAGTGAATAAGCGATAGGAGTTGTACCTTTGGGTTGTAATCCATCAAGAACATTTCGAATTTGATTATTATTTTTCGAACCAAAAGCAACTTCTAATTTCGAATCTTGACAATTTTTTTGTTTAAAATTAAATTGATGACCATAAACACGCATTGCAACCTCTACATAAGGCACATTTGCAATCGAATCTATCATATCGGACAAAATTTGGCGAGCAATATTGATACGTGTATCACCTTCCCAAGCTGAGTTCATACTGCCACTTGCATCAAGAACAAACAACAAACGAGTAGTTTGAGGAATCTGTTTTTTTTGGGCAAAAGATGAAGAAGATAAAATAGAAAGTGAAAATAGACTAACAAAAACGAATAAAAAACGTAGGTATAACTTCATAATTATAATTAAATAAAACGTGGTTTGATTTTTTAGAATGAACAAAAAATAGAATCTATAAAAAAATAAAGTTTCAAACATCTTTCCAAAAAATAGAGTTTGTATTTTAATAAAAAACATTTTTACATTGTCCCCAAAAAATAATGCCTACTTCGAAAATAAATATTCAATTACAAGAAAAAAAACAAAATGAATATATTCAAAAAATAAAAGTAGAAATAGAACCACTGCGACAAGAGCTTCTAAACCATAAAATATATACAAAAATAAATTCAATGGAAGGTTTGAAGGTGTTTTTGCAGCATCATATTTTTGCTGTTTGGGATTTTATGTCCCTTCTGAAAGCCCTTCAAAATGAGCTTACTTGTGTGCAGATACCGTGGACACCAAAAGGAAATCCTCTTACTCGTCGTTTGATAAATGAAATTGTTTTGGCAGAAGAAACCAACCAAGATGAAAATGGAAATATAAAAAGTTATTTCGAACTTTATATCGAAGCCATGAAAAACTGTGATGCTGATACCTCTAAAATTATGTATTTGATTCAGCTTTTGAGAGAATGGAAAAGTGTCAGAATGGCTCTTTCTCAAATTGATATTATTACATCTGTAAAAGAATTTGTGGGTTTTTCTTTTGATACCATCGAAACCAAAAAAACGCATAAAATGGCTGCTGTTTTTTTGTTTGGAAGAGAAAATTTTATTCCTATTGATTTTATATCTGTTTTGAAAAAAATAAAAACACAAGCTCCTCAAGACAAAGAAGCAATCAAAAAATTAGTTTATTATTTTGAACGTCATCTCAAATTAGACATCAATAATCATTCTGATATGTCTGTTCAGATGATAAAAGATTTGTGTCAGAATGATGAACAAAAATGGAAGGACGTAATAGATATGAGCAAAACTGCTCTTCAAAAAAGAGTTGATTTGTGGAACGAAATTTTGATAGAAATTGAAAAAAACAACAAAGAATAATATTCATCATTTTTGTAAAATTGTAGGTCAAAAAAAAATCTTGACCTACAAAATAATTTATTCACAAGGTAAAGGCGTATCAGAAACAGGATATTTTATTTTAAAATCGTAATGCCACCATTCATTCGAAATAGATTTGAAACCAACACTTTCCATAATAGTTTTGAGTGTTTTTCTATTTTTCAAAATCTCATCTTTTGTGTCAGCAGGAAAATTTTTATAGGTGTGGTGTGCTTCTTTTCCAAAAAAATCATACCCTGTTCCCATATTTAATTCATTTCCTTCAGCATCTACCAATGTCATATCTACGGCACAACCTTTATTGTGATTTGAGCCTCTTCTTGGATTGGCGACATAATTTTTGTTTGTCGTGGTGTTCCACAAAATCCATTGCACCGATAAAGGACGGTAGCCATCATATATTTTGATAGTATAACCCTGCTTTTTAAATTTCTGATTTGCGTCAAAAAGTGCTATTGCTGCTACTTTTCGTAATAATGCTTTCGGACAAGGATATACTTTTTGTTTCATAAAGTTATTTTCAGTTGCATATCGAATATCCAAAACCAAACTAGAATCATATTTTATAAGCTCGACCATTGTCGAATCTTCTAAGTTATCGAAATAGGCTTTTTTTTCAGCCTCTTTCTTTTCAATTAATTGTTTTTGAAGCTCAATTCTTTTCAAAGAATCTTCTATAAATTCGGCTCGTTTGGTTTCTATTTTTTTGATAGAATCTTGACGCAACTTTTCAAGTTCTTGATTTGCTTCTACGCTGGCTTGTAGTTGTTTAGAGCTTTGATTAGAGCAGCTAGAAAACGAAAAAATAAAGAAAATAGATACAATAAAATAGGATAAAATTTTCATTTTGTTTTATGAAATAATGGAACAATTTTTTGAAAAAATACATGTTTTTATATTAAAATTATTTAAGAATAAGGTTGTATAAAATTTTTATAAACCCAATTTTGTATTCATCAAACAATTTCATATAAAAAAAACCTATACCATTTCTAGTATAGGTTTTTAGTTTCATTTTTTGAGAATTAATAAAAACTCAATCAAAAAAAGAAAGAATACTTTATGCTTCGGCAGTTTCTGCATTTGGAACTACTGAAACGAAAGAACGTCTTTTGTATCCTTTAGTAAACTCTACTTGTCCGTCTATAAGAGAAAATATAGTATGGTCTTTGCCAATTCCTACATTATTTCCAACATGAAATTTTGTTCCACGCTGACGAACGATGATACTACCTGGTTTGGCTACTTGCCCTCCCCAAATTTTGACACCTAAACGTTTACTTTCCGAATCTCGTCCATTTCGTGAACTACCGACACCTTTCTTGTGAGCCATATCTGTATTGTTTTAAAGTTTGGATTTTATTCTAATCAAAACAAGAATTTATTAAAAGCAAAAAATTAAGCTATAATATAGTTGAGTGTATCAAACTATTATTAACCATAATTCGTAATTTTTAATTCGTAATTGTCTTGCCTATTCTAAAAAAGCGAACTAGATTAAAATAAAAAGAGTGTAAATAAATAAATTAAAACTAAATTAGAATGTCTTTAATCAAGACTTTAGTGAATTGCTGACGGTGTCCGTTTTTTGTTTTATAGCCTTTACGACGTTTTTTCTTAAAAACGATTACTTTGTCGCCTTTTACTTGAGCAAGAACTTCTCCACTCACTGAAGCCCCAGATATTTGAGGCTCGCCAATACTAACAGTGCCGTTATCTTCTACCAAAAGAACTTTGTCAAAAGTTACTTCGTCACCTTCATTTCCTTGAAGACGGTGTGTATAGATAAAACGATCTTTTTCAACCTTGAACTGTTGTCCGGCTATTTCTACGATTGCGTACATGAGATATACTTTGTTTAAAATTACAAATAGAGTGCAAACTTAGCTTTTTTTATTGAGAAGTGCAAAAATGAATAGATAAATTTCGTATAAAAAAAATGCTGTATGTAAAAAAAGAGCTTTAACAAAAAAAATAAACAAAATGAGGTTACATAATCTACCTTCCGTTTGGTGGTATCTTTTGAGTAGTTGTTAAGCATTGTCTGTGACTACAATTTATCAGTATGACAACTTTGCCAGTATACTAAATCTTAGATTTGTGCTAGTTTACAAACGCAAATACACGGCTACAAATCGAATACATATTGCTCAGTCATTAAAAATGAGCGATAGCAGGGGCGATAAAAACACTGAAAAAAGTGAAAAATTTTTGTCTAATTCAATTTCTTTAGACAATCAATCTAAGAAGGTTAGAGCATAATTCTATACTTTTATTTATCCCATTCCCTTGTCCAAAAAGTAAGGCTATGAAATTCTTCGATTTCCTTTTCGACTTCTTTCCAAGAAATTTGAGTTTGTATATGAGGTTGTTTTTTATATTTTCTATTCTTCCAAAACCTCTCTAAATCTTGATAATCTTTTGGTCGTAAAGGGTGCGTGTCTGGGCGATTAATGCCACAAAAAGTAGTAAATCTACCTTTCATAATATTTTTCTTTTTAAAATAACTACTTGCCCATTTTTCTCGCTCTTCAAAAAAACGAACACCAATACCTTGTTTTCTATATTGTTTTTTTAGAACAGATTCTTCAAAATAAACACCTTTATTTACATCGTAACCTCTTGTTGTAAATGGAAACTGAATGAATGTATCAGACTCATTTAAAGCAATACAAGTAGAAGCACCAATGACTTTTTCTTTATCAAAAGCAAGTACTACGGCTGCATTTTTGGCGTGAATATAAGAGTATAAATAGACCTGTTCATAATCAAAATCGCCTTGATATAAATAAGGATATTCTTTAAATACTTCAATTCTTAATTTTGCCAAATTTCGAATATAAGGTTGTATGGCATCGCCTGTAAATAATTGTATATCCATGAAAAATAATACGAAAATTTAATCCTAAAAATAAGAAAATGAGAAAAACTGCTCCTCTGATTACTCAAAATAATCTAAAAGAACAGTTTGTTAGATTGCTTTAAATTGCTATTGGTTTTATACCTCCAGTTTTCTTAGTGTTTCATGGGTAAGAGGTTTGTTGATATATTTGCGCACAAAATTATAATCTTTTGCTTTATTCATATCTTTTGGATTAATAGAAGAAGTAAGCATCACAATTTTACAATAGTTTTGAGTAAAATCTGAAAGTGTATTAAATTGGTCTAAAAATTGAAAACCGTCCATAAGAGGCATATCAATATCCAAGAAAATAACTTGTGGAAGTACTTTATTATCAGGCATATCTTGTGCAATCTTTTCTACATTACGTAAAAATTCAATAGCACTTTTTGCCCCCGAATGTGTATAAATTTTATCACAAATTTCTGCTGTCTGAATCATTTTCTGGTTGATAAGATTATCGATTTCATTATCGTCAATCAACATTACTGCATAATATTTTTTGTCTGCCATACGAATAAATTTAATTCTGATTAAAGTGCCAACTAATTAGATGAAGCAAAACAAATTAATATCAATAGGTCTTGCTCATCAAATGAATGATATATAAAAATAAATTTGTTTAATAATAGATTTTTTTGAAAACTGTTATATTAAAAAATAAAATCTAAAAAAACATAATAAAACTATCTCACAATCTATATAAATTTATTGAAAGAAAAAAATAATCTTTCATTCTATCAAAATTATATCTTATTATTTCAGATGCTTGCCAATATTTTCATTTTTTTGATAAAAAAAACAACTTTGAACTATTTTTTTTCAAATTTACTTGTAAGTATAGAAAATCTTTCTTAGATTTGCATTCCCTTTAAAACAAAGGGCTTCTCTTTTACTAGAAATAATAAATAGAGAATGGGTCCATAGCTCAGTTGGTTAGAGCACCTGACTCATAATCAGGTGGTCCTAGGTTCGAGCCCTAGTGGACCCACAAAAGTCGTAACAGGCAAATAAAAAGCGAATTTTAAATTAATTTTTTGATTGATTTGAATATTCGCTTTTTTTATGAAAAAAAATAAGAGTTAATGTATGTTAATTTTGCTGTTCCAAAAAACTAATTTTAAATATTAATCGTAATATTGCAATATAAAGATTAATCTAAAAACTATACATCAATTTTTATTCGAAATGGGACTTACCAAATCTGATATTTTTACTGAAGACCAAAACAATCTTGCAAATATTGCAAAAGTACTGGGACACCCTGCACGCATAGCAATTTTGCAATATTTGATAAAAGTCAATACATGTATTGGAGGAGATTTGGTTAATCAAATTGGATTGGCACAGCCTACCATTTCACAGCATCTCAAAGAACTCAAAAGAGTAGGAATTATACAAGGAACTATCGAAGGAACAAGTGTTTGTTATTGTATTAATCCTCAAAAATGGAAAAATATACAAACTCTTTTTGAAACTTTCTTTACTAATTTTACTTCCAAAATTGATTCTGATTCGTGCTGTTAAAACAAAATTATAGTTTATTCTTTCTATGAGAGTGTATTTTATTATTTTTTACCAATTATTAATCGTTAAATTGCAATAAACAAATGAAAAGTCAAAATTCAATTCAAACCAAAAATCAAGATGAGCAAAAAATTAAGGATATGGTTCGTCAGAAGTATGAAAAAGTAGCTTTACAAGATAAGGCACTAAATGCTTCATCTTGTTGTGGTACGACTAATGGTTCTACTCAAGTTTATAATATTATGTCAGAAGAATATGATAATTTGAATGGTTATAATTCTGATGCAGATTTGGGTTTGGGCTGTGGGCTTCCAACACAATTTGCCCAAATAAAAAAAGGTAATATAGTCTTAGATTTGGGTTCTGGAGCTGGAAATGATTGCTTCGTAGCACGTGCAGAAACAGGAGAAACAGGAAAAGTAATTGGAATAGATTTTTCTCCTACCATGCTCAAAAAAGCTCGTCAAAATACTGAAAAATTAGCCTATAATAATGTAGAATTTAGAGAGGGAGATATCGAAACAATGCCAGTTTCTGATAATTCGGTTGATGTGATTGTGAGTAATTGTGTATTAAATCTTGTACCAAATAAAAAGGCTGTTTTTGCAGAAATGTACCGAGTTTTGAAAGCAAATGGACATTTTAGTATTTCTGATATTGTGCTTTTGGGGGAGCTTCCAAAGGCGTTGCGTAAAGATGCCGAAATGTATGCAGGTTGTGTGTCTGGAGCAATTCAGAGAACAGATTATCTTAATTTTATCAAAGAAATAGGCTTTGAAAATATTATTGTACAAAAAGAAAAAGCTATTTTTATTCCTGATGATATTCTTCAAAAATATCTTTCTGAAAACGAAATAAAAGAATTTAGAAACGGACAAACAGGAATTTTTAGCATTACTGTCTTTGCTCAAAAAAATCCTTCTTCTGAAAATGAAACCAAAAAAGAAGTCATTAAAGAGCAAAATAATGCTTGTAATCCCAATAGTGGTTGTTGTTAGTGGTAATTTGTTTAATTACTATACTGTACCCTACTTTTTTTGGGGTTTGAAATTAGAGTTGTAGAGCAACGAAATGTTTGTAAAGAACAGAAGCATGAAGTTTAAAAAGTTGCAGCGCAACGTAATATTGATTTTTATTTGCATAAATAATACAGTTTATATTATGTTGCTCTGTAACTAAAAGCTACTTTACAAAATAGTAGGGTAGAGTTAGGCTGTTCAGAATTTCAAAAACTCTTCCTATAGTTTATAGTCATTTTCATTCTTTGATGGATTGATTTATAAATCAAAAATAGCAATTAAAATTTTAT
>CAKZOK010000018.1 GCA_937136415.1 uncultured Cytophagales bacterium
CAAATGAAGATTTTAGAATAGGATTAATTATAGGAGCTTGGGATGCTTTAAATATGAGTAGTGACCAGATACAACAATTTGTAAAAAGTAATTATCCTAATACATATGGTATTCTAGACGCAAAAGGTATTCTTGATAATATATTTCCTTTTTCTGTCGGAGAAGTCAATTATGAAATTTCACAAGATGATCAAGAAAACAAACCCAAAGAGTTTAAAACTTCTATTAAAGAGTTCAATAAAGAAAATTCACTAAAGATATTAGGGTGGTTATCAAACTAGATTATTATGGAAGATTATTTAGGATTTGTCTCATTTGGATTAAATAAAATACAAACTCAAGGTTTACAAGGGTTTATAGTATTTCAATGTGATGATTTAGCTAACTCTTTAGATATTAAAGAGATTATAATTCAGAAATTGAAACTGACTAAACTTAAATTTATTGATACAAAAGATTTTTATTTTTACAAGTCAACTATTATTTCTTTTAAAGATAGTAATAGAAATATTGATTATTTACTATTAACAAAATACTCATATAATGGCTGGGCGACAGGTAGAGCAAGTTATGTAGGTAATGCTTTTATATTTTCAATATCAGATATAAAATGGAAAAAAGAATTTATAGAAACAATTATAAAAAGATTAAATGAAGCTGAGAAAATCACAAAATTCAATACTGAAAATTTACAATCAAATTGGAAAACATTAGAATATGAAGATATAAAAAATGAAGTTGATACTAGTTACAAGTCAAAAGTTAACTATTTTTTCAAAGGAGAAGCAAATCTTATTTATTCTACTGATTTGCCATCAATATCTCAAATATTCTATGAAAATATTTTCAATTATAGAATTAAAGATATAACACTAACACTAAACGAAACTTCTGCTAACTATATAAAATATCATTTATTCGAAGATAACGAATATATATTAAATAGTAGATATATTTATAATAATTCAGATTTAAAACAAGAGGAAAAAACTAAAATTACGGAAGGAAAAGAAAACAATAATTTATCAAAGAAAAATAACTATGTCTTAGAGAATTTTCCTGTTCAAAGTCAAAGCATCGCTCCAGTTAAGAAAGTAGTTGAAACAAATGGTAAACCAAATAACTTTAAAGAAACCCCAAAAAATACAAAATATAATACTAATTATTTTTATTGGCTAATTCCAGTTTTTATATTATTGTTTTCAATGTTTTTTCTTTTTGAAGAAGAAAATATTAAAAAAACAGAAGAGGATATTGTCAAAAAAGATACTGTTACTTTTAACGACAATAAGATTGTAAAAAAAGAAGATGAAAAAATAGAACAAGACTTCCAGATTTTTCTAAAAGAAAAAATAGATAATCCTAAGATGCTTATCGCTCAAGGAGCTATACACGACTATTTCTTGGCTAATCAAGACGTATTAAAAGACAATGAAAATCTTATAAATATGTACTTTAAATATTTAGAAAAATATGTTCAGCTAATAAAACAAAAAAGAATTAATTTTGACGCTAATACAATACTAAATTATGTTCAAGTTACTAAAAATATAGATACAGCAAATTCTTTAAAAACTAGAACTAACTTAATGAAGTTATTTATAAATAATAAAAATAGTGAAGGTTTATGTCATTTACAGAAAGATATAAGTGAGTTGAATTATTTGAACACACACCATGATAGTGATCTTACACCTATAAATAAGAATAAAATACAAAGTATTATAGAAGGTAAAAAAGTCAAAATAGCTAATATTTATACTATGGTAGATAAAAATCATACATATAAAATAAAAACTGGTGATAAGTTAGATTGTTTAGTGTATTCATTTTATGAAAAATATAAAAAAAAACTGAATGGTATTACTATTGATAATTATAAGATAGCTATGAAGAATCACAACATAATGACAGATGATGTAATTATAAAAGAGAATGAACTCAAAATACTTATCAATATGGAAAACCTCTAGCTCGGCTCTGCCGAGTTAGGACTATGTATTCGGCATCCTGCCGTGTATTTTGCATTTCCAAAGCAACCCCAGTTGGGCGTAGTCTTTAGCGAAGCGATGACTACGACCTATCAGTTCAGCAAATCTTAGATTTGTGAGTGTAAAGACATTCCAACCCCACCCTGTTGTCTATTGGAAGGTAATTGAAACTTATGAGAAGAGATTTAGGAGGGTTTAGAGAATTATACCCAGTTGGGCGTAGTCTTTAGCGCAGCGATGACTACGACCTATCACTACGCCAAGTCTTCAGACTTGAAATACAAGACATATAAAAATAATCCTACCCCCCCTCCCCCCTGTTCGTAGTATCTCACTACGAACCTACAATGTATTAAGCGTCACGCTTTGTAGTTCGTACTAATAGAAGCGTGACACTTTTCGTTTTTTAGGTTTTTAGTATTTGGCTAAGAACAGAAATTTCGTTGCTTTTTTATTTATTGGATAACGTTTGAAAGTGTAACTTTGTAAAAAGTTAAAAATCAAAATAAAGAACAAAAAATTATGAAAAAGAAAACAGGGGTTTCAGAAAAGCTCTTAAATGAACCTTCTTATTGGATTGAAGAAATAAATGGTATGTTGTACGATGCTATTTTAGTTTATATGCAAGAAAAAAAATTCAACAAAACTCAATTAGCAGTAGATTTAGAAATCACTAAAAAACAGGCTTCTCAACTTTTAAATGGAGAAGGAAATGATTTTAGTTTAGAAAAAATACTAGAAATTTCTTTGACAATAGGTAAGTTTCCTGTCTTTAATTTGGAAGACAAAAAAGAATATTTGAGCAAGAAGAAAGGTCATTAATTGTAATATCCTAATTACATTATTCAAAATAAAACTTTAATAAAAAATGGATTTAGAAAAAGATTTTACACCCCAAACGCTAAATTTAAAAGATGATTATGAAGGAAAAGTAATTGCAACTCTTCTTTCTTGCAATCAAAATACTGAAAATAGAAAAAGCATAATTTATATTCATGGTTATATTGATTATTTTTTTCACCCTCATGTAGCTCAAAAATTTATTGAAAATGATTTTGATTTTTATGCACTAGACCTTCGCAAATATGGGCGTTCTTGGCTTCCTCATCAAAGAGAAAATTATTGTAAATCTATTACAGAGTACTTTGAGGAAATAACAATGGTTATACATCAGATTTATCAAAAAAATAAAGCTCCTATCTACCTTTTAGGACACTCAACAGGAGGACTTATAGCTTCTAATTATGCCAACTTTGGAAAACAAAAAAATAAAATAACAGGGCTTATCCTAAATGCTCCTTTCTTAGATTTTTATGATTCTAAATTTCAAAAAAAGGCTAACCTGATTGCCTGTAATGCTCTTTCTTTTTTTTCTGACTATGCCTATATCAAAAATATCCTTTCGCCTGTTTATGTAGAAAGCATTCATCAAAATTTTGAGGGAGAATGGAATTTTAATTTAAGATGGAAATATATGAAAGGCTTTCCTACTTATCTTAAATGGGTTTTGGCAATTAATGAGGCGCACGAAAAACTCAAAAATCATTCGAATATTACTGTTCCTGTTTTGATTATACATTCCTCTTCTTCTACCAAATTATCCAAGTTTTCGGAAAAAGCAATGAAAAATGATATTGTTTTAGATGTAGAAGATATAAAACAACGAGGCGCAAAATTAGGAAATCAGATTACTTTCTTAGAAATAAAAGACGCAATACATGATGTCTTTTTGTCTAAAAAAGAAGTAAGAAAAAAGGCTTTTGAAGGAATGTTTGAGTGGCTAAAATAAAAAAGAGATTTGAAAAAAAGCCAGTATTTTAGAATAATGAAACTCAAAACACTGACTTCAAAATGAAAGTAAGTTGTAAAAATAGGTCTATAAGCCGAGTCCTGTCCAAGTTGAATTTTTATTATTACTAATAAAAAAACAACCTTGTCTTATCATTTATCTATGCTATCTTTCACAAAATAGCTCTAACGACCTACCCATCTGCTAAAGCGAGCAACTTTTTTATTTTTTCTTCTTTTCAGAATAAAAATAACGCAGATTTATTTGGTCTTTCAGCACATGGGGTTTATTCGCCCAAAAAAGTTACCTTTTCTGTCGGTGCGCTCTTACCACACCTTTTCACCCTTTCCATTTTAATAAATGGTGGTTATTTTCTGTAACACTTTCCGTCTATACTTACAACTTATTTTGACTTGGTATAGCCTTCCCGTTAGGAAGCATGTTGCTCTGTGCTGCTCGGACTTTCCTCTTCCATTTTTCTTATTTTATAAGAAATCTAAAAGCGATAAGATAACCTATTAAGTTAATATTATTCAAATTTATCTATGAATTAGACAAAAAATAAATAAATTTTTATTAAATTTGTTCTAGTAATATCCTAATGATTTGTATTTTATCAAGATTAAAGTTTAATTTTTTGCAAAAAAATAGTTTTTAGAGCATTCTTTTTTGATAAAATCAAAACAATAATCAAAATACAACTAAAAAAGATTAAAAAGCAAATTTTAGTAAAAAATACTCACACAAATTTCCCTTTCCCTAACAAACTGTGTCTAAGTTTGACTTTTGCTTTTAAGTATCCTAATCCTAATCAAATTCTAAAATTTATTTTATGGAATAAAAAACGTAATATAAATACATTGTACTCAATCTTTTATGGTTGTTATTATTCCTTATGATTTTCCCCTTAAATACACTAATTTTTAACTTATGATTCATTCTTTTAAGACTATACACAAAGAAGAATATGCTTCAAAAAAACAAATTTTTGATGATGCACATACTCAATATAAAAAAAGTTTGGAAAACAAGAGTATTGAAATCCCAAATGAGGATACACTTCTTTTCGAAGTCCCTTTTGCTAAAATAAGCTATATTCCAAAAGACAAAATGAACAAAGAAGCTATCAAAAATGGAATCTTAGTTTTAGAATGGAATGGCGACATAACCGATGAACAATACAAAGAAGTAATGAATAAATTGCTTGAATGCAGTTATCTTTACCATACAACAGGTTTGTTGATTGATGCAATGAAACTTGGACATGTAAGTATGTTTGCTCGTGCTTGGCTGATGTTGGATTGGATACCTCGCATGCAACAACAAAAAATAGAATCAGCCAAATTAGCCATTTTACGAACCAACTCGCCTATGCACAAAGTCGGAATTGATTATGTGGTAAGTTATCTACAACAAGCAATGCCTTATGAATGCAGGTTTTATGTAAGTAAAGAAAACGCCATTAATTGGATTTTTAGAAAATAACAATATGTTTTTTTTGCATAAAAATGACCTATGAGTACTACATTAAATGCACAGGAAGGTGAAATGTAATGGGTTTTTGTCTTTTTTGTGAATTAGATGGTTTAGTATCTTGAAGATTATTATTTTTTGAGGTAGAATCAAAACTATTTCTTTTTGAAAATAAAGAAGGAAAAATGTTTATTTTAAATAGTCGCATTTTCTTAATGATTATAATGAAATTTTATTCTAAGGTTTGTTTTGTAGATTTTAGTAGTGTTATTTTTAACAATAACTAATATCTTCAACTGTATTTCTATATATAGTACAAATATAGTAGTTATATTTTAATATAAAAAACTGAATATCAATACTTTTGCAATTTGAAGTGATTTTAATAGTATTATACTATAATAACGTATTAAAATTATATAAAATAAAATTTGAAAGATAAATTATTTAATTATCTTCAATAACTAAAACCTTAATTATCAAAATATTCATATAATATCAAAGGGATTAATTTCTCTCAATTTTTTCCTTGATTACTATCTATTGAGTATTGTAAAAGATGCGTTTTTTTTGTATATTTGTATAATCATTTTTGGACTGAATTGTGTCTTTTGTTAGAAATTAGGGTAACCTAAAAACAGACCAAAATATAACGTATTAAACAATTAGAAATAATTAAAATGGCAGAAAACAATAAAGAGAAAGATGCAATCATAGAAACAAATGTAGAAAATACAAATTCTCCTACTGTAAGTGATAGCCAAAAAGGGAATTATGGCGCAGATAATATCCAAGTCCTTGAAGGGTTGGAAGCTGTTCGTAAACGCCCAGCCATGTATATTGGTGATGTAGGTGTAAAAGGTTTGCATCACCTAATTTGGGAAGTGGTTGATAATTCTATCGATGAAGCTCTTGCTGGGCATTGTGATACCATACATGTAACCATAAATGAAGGAAATACAATCACAGTCAGAGATAATGGGCGTGGTATTCCGACAGATATTCATACAAAAGAAAACCGTTCTGCTTTGGAGGTCGTCATGACCGTTTTGCATGCAGGAGGTAAGTTTGATAAAGATACCTATAAAGTTTCAGGTGGTCTTCATGGTGTGGGTGTTTCGTGTGTAAATGCCTTATCAGACCATTTGAGAGTAGAAGTTCATAGAAATGGTAAAGTATTCGAACAAGAATACTCTTGTGGTGCGCCTCAATATTCGGTGCGTGAAATAGGAAAAACAGATATTTCGGGTACAGAAGTTACTTTTCATCCCGATTCAAGCATTTTCACGCATTCTGTTTTCAAATACGAAACAGTTGCTAATCGTCTTCGTGAACTTTCTTACCTCAATGCAGGTGTTAAGATTACCCTTTCTGATGTCAGAGAAGAGTTTGGAGAAAAAGACGAAGAAGGAAATTTTGTTATCGAAACATTCTTATCAGAAGGTGGTTTGCGTGAATTTGTAGAATATCTTGATAAAAGCCGTAACGCCATTATTCCAAGCCCTGTATATGTGGAAGGCGACAAAAATGATGTTCCTGTTCAAGTAGCTATTCTTTATAATACTTCGTATTCTGAAAATGTATTTTCTTATGTAAATAATATCAATACAATAGAAGGAGGAACGCATATTACAGGTTTTTATCGTGCTTTGACAAGAACCTTGAAAGGATATGCCGACAAAAATGGCTTAACAGATAAAAAAGTTGAGCTTTCTGGTGGAGATTTTAGAGAAGGAATGACAGCCGTTATTTCTGTAAAAGTAATGGAGCCTCAATTTGAAGGACAAACCAAAACAAAATTAGGAAACTCTGAAGTTTCAGGCGCAGTAGAAACTTGTGTAGCCGACGCACTCTATAATTATTTAGAAGAAAATCCGAAAGAAGCCAAAATCATTATCCAAAAAGTTACTTTAGCTGCACAAGCTAGAATGGCTGCCCGAAAGGCTCGTGAAATGGTACAGCGAAAAACAGCTCTCAGTGGAACGGGGCTTCCTGGAAAATTAGCTGATTGTTCGGAAAAAGACCCTAAAAAGTGCGAAATTTACTTAGTAGAGGGTGATTCTGCTGGTGGTTGTTTTGTTGGTACAACAAAAGTAGCTTTAACAGATGGCAGAAATTTGAGTTTTTTAGAGCTTATAAAAGAAGCTACTCAAGGAAAACAAAATTACTGTTATACAATTCTTAAAAATGGTGCTATAGGCATTGAAAAAATACTACACCCTCGTAGAACCAAACAAAAAGCCAACTTAGTTAGAGTTACTTTAGATAATGGTGAGAAAATTAAATGTACACCAGACCACAAATTTATGCTTCGAAGTGGTAAATACATAGAAGCAAAAGATTTGAAAAAGGGCGAATCTTTGATGCCTTTGTACAAAAAAATCTCCAAAATAGAAAAAAGAATTACCATTGAGGGTTATGAAATGGTAAATAATCCAAAAAATAGTAAATGGATTTTTACTCATATGTTGGCTGATAAATATAATTTGAGAGAAAATTTAGATGAAATTAAAAATGGTGATACAAGACACCATGTTGATTTTAATAAATTAAATAATAATCCATCTAATATTAAAAGATTTTCCAAAGAAGAACATCTTATTATTCATCAACAGCATTTAGAAAAAACTCTTCATCGCCCAGATGTTATAGAAAAGTGCAGACAATTAAAAAAAGAATCTGCCTTTCGTAAAAAAATGAGTAAGAGAATGCAAGAGCCTCAAACTCGTAAAATACTTTCTGAACAAGCAATAGCTCAATGGAAAGATGACCAATACATGGAAATAATGAAGAAAAAACTCTTAATTCCTAATGGTAAAAATCCAAAGAATGTAGAGCGTCTGAATAAAATGCAACAAGAATATTGGAGTGATGAAGATAATAAGGTTAGGCAATCTGAAAAAGTAAGACAATACTTTAAAGAAAATCCTCAAAAAAGAGATGACCTTTCTGAAATAGCAAAAAAACAATGGACTGACAAGGAACTCTTAATTTGGAGAAGTAAAAAAACTAAAAACCAGTGGACAGAGGAATTTAGAGAATCTCGTACCAAAGCATATAACCAAACCTATTTTGAAGGAACTATTACCTTAATGAGAGAAGTTTTAGAAAAATATGACTCCTTAGAAAATTTTGACAAAATTAAAAGAAGTGAGTATCCAAAAACAAAAAATGTTTTGAAAATGAATAATTTTTCTGAAAGATTTTTTGATGGAGATAATCAGAAGGTATTAGAAGCTGTCAAAAATTATAACCATAAAGTAGAAAGCATAGAGTTTTTGGAAGAAACACAAGATGTGTTTGATATTGAAGTTCCGAATACTCATAATTTTGCTTTAGCTTCTGGAGTTTTTGTTCACAATAGTGCCAAACAAGGAAGGGACAGACAATCACAAGCTATCTTGCCTCTGCGTGGTAAAATTTTGAATGTAGAGAAGGCACAAGAACACCGTATTTATGATAATGAAGAAATAAAAAATATCATTACGGCTTTGGGTATTCGTTTTGGAGAAAATGAAAATGGAGAAAAATACCTTAATCTTGACAAACTTCGCTATCACAAAATTGTAATCATGACCGATGCAGACGTTGATGGAAGCCATATCAGAACCCTAATTTTGACACTCTTTTTCCGTTATATGAAAGAATTGATAGAAAAAGGTTATGTTTATATTGCTCAACCTCCTTTGTATCTTGTCAAAAAAGGCAAACAACAAATTTATTGTTGGGACGAGCCTCAACGTGAGCAAGCAATGAGAGAACTGGGTGGAACAAATATGCATGGAGTAAATATCCAACGCTATAAAGGTTTGGGAGAAATGAATCCAGAACAACTCTGGGAAACCACAATGAACCCAAGTAGTAGAAGTATGAAACGTGTAGATGTAGAATCGGCTGCTGCTGCTGACCAACTTTTTTCTATGCTTATGGGAGATGAAGTTGCGCCACGCAGAGAGTTTATCGAAAAAAATGCTCGTTATGCTCGTGTAGATACTTGATAAATAAACGTACCAACTGTACCTTAAAAGTTATTTTAAAAAAAGACTTGAAAAATTTTATTTAATTTTCAAGTCTTTTTTTATGTCTATATGAGCTAAAAACACCTTTTTTGAGGATTAATTCTAGCCAAAAATTATTTAATCTAAAATTATTTTAGATTTTTTGTAACCTTTATTAGAAAAAGAGAGTATATATAAGCAGACAAACACTTTAAATAGTTTCACTCTAATTACCAAATCAAAATTTGTAATTAAAGTCATTTTTTTAGAAAAGGAAACAATCATTTTTTTTATTTTCCTTATCAAACTATATCTACTAAATAAAGTTATTTTTCTATAAAAATATTGTCAAAAAAATCATCAAGAAAACATCTTAACTAAATTAGTCATTTCAACTAATTTTATATTTTTTTATCTAGTCCTACCATAGACACAAATTTTTCAAATTATGAATTTTAAAGCAATAATTAGCATTTTTCTTATCCTATTAGGTATTATTGGATTAGTAATAGGAGTATTTGGTATTTTCGGAAATAATCTTTCAGGTCAAAACCCTTGGATATTTGCAGTACTTGGTGTTATATTTTTTCTCTCTGGAATGGGGCTTTTTAAGACTACAAGTGGAAAAGTAGAAGGTTAGGATTAACATAAAAATCAAAAAACACTATTAAATAAAGTTATTTTTTAATTAAAAATAATTGTAATTATATTTTTTAATCTAAATTTTTTTAAACTATTATGGACAAATTAGAACACAAAGGTACATGGAATGAAGTAAAAGGGCGTATGAAAAAATCTTACGCATCACTTACAGATGATGACCTCACTTATACAGAGGGTCAAGAAGACCAAATGCTAGGAAAAATTCAACAAAAACTTGGCAAAACAAGAGATGAGGTAATCGATATGATTAAATCGATCTAATCAAATCAGACAAAAAGTATTCTTGATTAGAAAGTAAAAACATCTATTTTCTAATTCATATTTTAATCTTTTTCAAAAAGATACTATTCAATTTTCAAAGAAGATACAAATCTTCTATTTTTTAATCTAAATTTTTTAATCTTATATTATGGGTAATTTATTGTATATCGTCGCTGTTGTTCTTGTTATTATTTGGGCTGTTAGTTTTTTTAGTGGAGCTTTTACAGGTGGAATTGTCCACGTACTTTTAGTTATTGCTGTTGTTGCAGTCTTACTTCGTGTTATTCGTGGTGGCAAAATCATCTAAAAATATCTCAATAAATCAATAAAAAAAATATTAAAAACCTTCATTATCCAAATAATGAGGGTTTTATTTTGTCTAAAAAAAACTGTATTGTATATTTGAAAAATGAAACTATATAAGAAGTTAAAAACATTTCTTAATCAACCTATCGATATTGCACCTTTGATTTATGCAAGAATTATTTTGGGTTTATTAATGACTATCGAACTCGCTGGAGGAGCTTTATCACCCTACATAAAAACACTTCTGGCTGGGGATTTGCATTTTTCATATTCTTTTGCGCCTTTTATCAAACCTTGGTCAGAGCCAATATTGATGTATGCTCATTTTGGAATAATTTTTATTTTAGGAATGATGGTCGTTGTTGGTTTCAAATATAGATTTGCTTGTATTGCGATGTTTGTTTTTTCATTTTCGATGTTTTTAATGGAAAAAACGTTGTATATCAATCATATTTATCTCTACTGTATTTTATTTTTGGTCTTTGCTTTTCTTCCTGCTGACCGAGCTTTTTCGGTTGATGCTTATCAAAATCCGAAACTTAAATCATCAACTATTCCTGCTTGGACAGTCTATTGCATAATTTTTCAACTTAGTATTGTGTATTTTTATGCAGGACTTGCAAAGTTAAATATTGACTGGCTTCATGCACAACCTATGCAGTTATGGCTTGCAAACAAAATTAATCACCCCATTCCTTATTTGGGTATTTTATTAGCTCACAAATCTCATGCTTTTTTGGTGGCTTATGGTGGAATTATATTTGATTTATTGGTTGTTCCTTTTATGCTGTGGAAAAAAACTAGAAAAATAACGTTTATTTTGGCTGTCTTTTTTCATGCAATCAATGCTATCACTTTCGGAATTGGTACTTTTCCTTGGTTTTCTATTGCTGCAACAGCTTTATTTTTCCCTCCCTCTGTTTTTCGAAATTGGTGGATTTTTAATTATTTTGATAAAAAATTACCTCAAAAAAATACTATTTTATTTCGATATGCTGATAAGCCAAAATTATATCAAAATTTTGTTTCTACCTTCTTTATCCTATTTTTTATTCTTCAATTTTTTCTTCCTTGGAGAGCTTTTTTATATTCTCAAGACCCCAGTTGGACAGAACAAGGACATTTTTTTTCATGGAGAATGATGTTGCGAAGTAAAAAAGGAACAACTACATTTTATGTTAGTGATGCAAAATCAGATAAAAAAGAAATGGCTAATCCAAGCCAACATTTATCTTACAGGCAAAGAAGAAAAATGTACAAAAACCCAGATATGATACTTCAATATGCTCATTTTTTGGAAAAATTTTATAAAAAAGAAAGAGGCTATACAGAACCTATCATAAAAGTAGAATCTCAAATGTCTTTAAATAATAGAAAACCACAACTTTTTATCGATTCAAATATAGATTTGACAAAACAAAAACGAACTTGGAAGCCCTATAAATGGGTAATTCCACTTACAGAAACTGAATATAAACAAGATAAAAAATAGAAATCTAATCATTATTATTTTTTCGCATAGACCTTATTTTTTAAAATCACTATTATCATTTAACTTTGTCTATATATTTTAAACCCTAAGGGTTTTGAAAACTTTTAGAGTTTCGAAACTACTATTAAAAAAGCTATGAATAATATGTTTAGAGGAACAGGTATTGCCTTAGTTACTCCTTTTGATGAAAATAAAAATGTAGATTTTGATGCGCTCAAAAAATTACTTCTTCATACCCAAAATTATGTAGAGTTTTGGGTTATTCACGGAACTACTGGAGAGGCTGCCACTACAACACAACAAGAAAAGAAAGAGATTTTTGATTTTATAGCTAAAAATAATCCTAAAAAATTACCTTTAGTGTATGGAATGGCTTCAAATGATACAAGCCAGCTCATCAAAAATATCAAAAAAACGAATTTAGACGAGGTTTCTGCTTTGCTTTCTGCTTCGCCTTCTTATAATCGTCCCACACAAGAAGGAATTTATAGGCATTACATGGAAGTGGCTGATGCAAGCCCAAAACCAATTATTTTGTATAATGTTCCGAGCCGAACGGCATCAAATATTGAGGCAAAAACAACGCTCCGTTTGGCACAGCACCCCAATATTATTGCTATAAAAGAGGCTTCTGGAGATATGGTGCAGTGTATCGAAATTTTGAGAAACAAACCCAATGATTTTATTGTACTTTCTGGAGATGATGCACTTACTTCTTCACTCATTTCTCTTGGTGCAGAGGGAGTAATTGGTGTGATTCCGAATGCTTATCCAAAGGAATTTGGAAATCTTACTCGTGCTGCTCTCAAAGGAGATTACAAAACAGCCAATGAGTATTTATTCCAGCTTTTTCCTTTATTTGAGCATTTATTTATTGAAAGTAATCCTGTCGGAATAAAAGAAATTTTGAATCTTATAGGAATTATGAAAACAGATGTTAGACTTCCATTATTAAATGCAACTAAAGAATTGAGTAAAAACTTTGAAGTGGAAATGCAAAAAATACAAAAATTTCAAATCACTTAAAAAAATAAAAAAAATAGCTTTTAAAGTGTTTTAAAGACGTTTTGTTAATGATAGTATTACTAATATCTCAAAAAATGCTTTGATAAAATCAAAATTAATAAAAACAAATATTAGTAAAGTGCTGTTATTAATATGTAATCTCACTCAAAAGAGAGTCAGTTTACATATTCATTTTCACAACTTGTGAATTACTGAAAGATAAATTGCCATACAAGATAAGTTTATAAAAAATGTATAATTAATTTTATATTCTTTTAATAAAAATTTACACCGTCTGCGTTTTGTCTTTAATTTATTAGGAAAATGAAATGTTTTGGAAGAAACCGTTTTTTTGATATTTTTTCAAATTCATAAAGGCTAATTTCAATTTATTTTAATCCGTTGTAAATTTATTTTTACAATACATAAATAAATAATTGAATTTTATAAATATGCTTTTATATCTAAAACTTTGATTTTTTATAAGTTTTAATTTTACATATAACTATTTTTGTAAGATTACAATAACGAAAAATCGGAATATATAGATTAGTTTTATCAAATTTGAGAAAATTTGGTATCTATATATTCAACTGAAAAAATATCCTTACGTAATGTAATACATTAATTTTTGTATGATTTATAAATTTCTCTTTGAGTAATTTTAAAAATTATGATAATTAATAAAATAATCATTCATTTACAATTTAAAAAAATCCTGAATGCAAAGAATCGTATTGAGCGGCAGTATTGTCGTACTCGTACTTCTCTTTTTCGGTTTTTCTAAATTTTTTGCAACAGCTTCCAATGGGAACAGTTTGCTAGAAAGTGCATCAAAAGTAGATGCTTTTCCATCAAAAAAACTTGAAAAACTTGAGAATACTTCTATCGCTTTTGAAAAACATATTAAAGCTATGTATCAAAAGTTGAATTTGAAAAAGGCACAATTAAGTTATGTTCCTTTCAAAACGGCATATATAGGTTATTTGAACCTTAAAGCCAAAGGAAAACTCAAAAAACAAATATTGACAGTCTTAGATTTTACAAAATCTTCTCGCTTTGAGCGTTTGTGGATTATTGATATGAAAAATCAAAAACTCGTTCGTAGAGAATTAGTAGCTCATGGCAAAAATTCTGGACACGATATGGTTACTTCATTTTCCAATAAACGACATTCTAACCAGAGCAGTATGGGATTTTATGTAACTGACGCTCCTTATATTGGTAAAAATGGAATTTCTATGCTTATCAATGGAATGGATAAAGGGTATAATTGCCAAGCGAGAAATCGTGCAGTAGTTATGCACGGTGCAAATTATGTAAACCCAAAAACGATGAACCGTAATGGTAGATTAGGCAGAAGTTTTGGTTGTCCTGCTGTAGAAATGCACAAGGCACAAGAGATTATAGATTATGTCAAAAATGGTTCTTGTTTGTTTATTTATTTTAAAGATATGAAATATTTGTCTTCTAGTAAATGGATTAATTTGGATAATGCAAAAACTTTTTTTGCTGAAAATATACAGCATAATGCAGTAAATGTACCGAGTAGGGCAAGCGTAACAAGAAAAAATACAAAAGGATAAAAAATAATGATGAATTATGAATTAAAAATTCTGATTCTGATTGAAAAGATAAATATAATTTTATTTGTCTATTATCCATTTTGTATCTGCTTCAAAGCAGCAACGCTTAAATGTCGCACCATGACTGGTATTTTCAACTTCGAAAATTAGATAGGTAAAGTGGTTCATCCACTCACCTGTATTAAAATAATAGCTTTTATTGTTAGGTTCAGTTTGTGAATCTTCAATAGGAGCTATTATTTTTTTGTCCAATTTTTCTGATTTATTTTCTAATTTTTTGTTTCCTTGTTTGCTTACTTCTATCATCAGAGGCAAATGACGATGCCCAAAAACATAATAATCTTGAGGGTTTTGTTGATGAATTTGATTACAATAATTCCAAATCCATTCTTGTTCTTTTCCTTTATAACTGTCTATTTGTTTTGTTTTTTTAGGCTTTTGTTTTTTAGATGGTTTACGGCTATTCGACCAAAAATGAGCCAAACCAATTCCAATATTTGGGTGTAGCCATTCAAAAAAGAAACGACACACAGGATTTTTAAACAACGCTTTTTTCATAAATTTGTAGGAATAATCGCCATTTCCTAATCCGTCGCCGTGTCCTAGATGTATTTTTTTGTTATTCCAGTTTACAAATTGTGGTTTGTGATACACTTTCACTCCTAGTTCTTTTTCAAAATACCCAAACATCCACAAATCGTGGTTTCCTGTAAAAAAAACGACATCAATTCCACTATCTGTAATTTCTGCTATTTTTCCTTGCAAACGCACAAACCCCTTCGGAATAGTTTTTTTATATTCGTACCAAAAGTCAAAAATATCTCCTAATAAAATAATCAATTCGGCATCTTTTCGAACCATTTCTAACCAACGAAGTATTTTTTTTTCTCTTTCTAAAGAATCATTCCCTTCAATATCTTTGGAGTAACCCAAGTGAAAATCAGAAGCAATATAAATTTTTTGAGAAGAAGAAAGTGTAATATTTTGCATAAAGGGTAAATATAATTTAGATTTCCTAATCTGAATATAGAGTCTGTTTTACATAAAAAAACCAACACTAAAAAAGTAGCGTTGGTTTTTTATAATAATGTTCTTTATAAACAAATAAAGTTTATTTTGTAGCAGAAGCATAATTACCACGACGCTCCTTGATACGAGCAGCTTTACCCATACGACCACGTAAGTAATAAATTCTTGCTCTACGTACTTTACCACGGCGAACCAAATCAACTCCGTCTATATTTGGAGAAAGAAGAGGAAAAATACGCTCAACACCAACACCATTAGAAACCTTACGTACTGTAAAAGATTCTCCGTTTGTGTTAGGGTTTTTGCGTTGAATAACTACACCTTGATATTGCTGAATACGTTCTTTTTCGCCTTCTTTGATACGAACTCTTACGTTTACTGTATCACCAGCACGAAATTCTGGAAATTTTTTGCGAGCCTCTGCATTAGAAGCCTCTACCATCTGAATAAATTGATTTCTCATCAGAAATAAATTAGATAAGTTTGAAATAAAGAGTTTGATAGACAATTAAATTCCTCAAAGTATATTTCAAGAGCTTGGGTTAAAAATAATTTTGGTGTTGAATGATTTTAAAAATCATTTATTAAAAAATATATTTTTAATAAAGACAGTCCAAAACTAAATTTTATTATTCCTATTTTATAAAAATCAAAAATAAGATAAGTGAAAATGTTGGAAGCTGTACATTTCAAAACGAATCACAAAGGTAGAGTTTTTATTTGTCTTTGCAAAATATCTATCACTAAATAAAGCAACGAAAGCCAAATTATTTACTATGTTTAAATTTGGTATGGTCGTACATAAACAATTTGGAGGTGTGCTAACAAATAAATATTTTTTTTTATTAATTTAGACAAAAATACTAGAATTTGATTTTTATTTATGCTTGTCTTATTACTTTTCGTTTGTCTGTTTGTTTTGCTTCTCAAAGGCTATCCTGTTTCTTTTACTTTGGGAGGTGTTGCTATTTTATTTGGGATTTATTTTTTTGGGTGGGATTTTTTTAATCTACTTCCTCTTCGGATTTATGGAACAATGACAAATTTTGTCTTAATTTCTGTGCCTTTGTTTGTCTATATGGGCGTAATGCTTGAAAAATCAGGCATTGCAGAACGGCTTTTAGAAACAATGGCGTTACTTTTGGGGCGTTTGCGTGGTGGACTTGCGATTGCTGTTGTGATTGTCGGTGCGCTTTTGGCAGCTTCGACAGGAGTGGTCGGTGCGACTGTTGTAACGATGGGGCTTTTGAGCCTTCCAACAATGCTAAAACGTGGTTATAAACCCGAACTAGCAACAGGAACAATAGCTAGTGCAGGAACTTTAGGACAGATTATTCCTCCAAGTGTTGTGTTAGTTTTGTTGGGAAGTGTAATGAATGTTTCGGTAGGAGATTTGTTTGTTGGAGCGATTCTACCGAGTGTTTTGTTGGTAAGTTTGTATATTTTGTATATCTTTTTTACAGCTTGGAAAAAACCAAAATCTGCTCCTGCTATTTCGAAACAGGAACGACAAGAATTTAAAGACAAGCTCACTTTTTCATTGCTTTTTAAGGCTTTTGTTTTGCCGATGGTTTTGATTTTGTCTGTCTTGGGTTCGATATTTTCTGGTATTGCATCACCTACCGAAGCTGCTGGTGTGGGCGCACTTGTTGCAACTATTTTGACAGCCTTTGAAGGAAAATTAACACTAAAAATAATAAAAGAAGTCAATAAAGAAACAATGTATTTGACTTGTATGGTCTTTATTATTTTGGTTGGTGCAACTGCTTTTGGGCTTGTTTTTCGTGGAATAGGTGGTGATAAAATTTTGATTGATTTTATCGAAAGCTCAAATCTTAGTCCTTATGGATTTTTGGCTTTAGTGATGATTTTGGTATTTATCGCAGGGTTTTTTATTGATTTTATCGAAATTGTTTTTATTTTTATGCCTGTCGTAACGCCTATTTTTGCAGCTTATGGAATGGATTTGGTTTGGATTGCAATTCTTGTTTCTATGAATCTTCAAACCTCTTTTCTTACTCCTCCTTTTGGCTTTTCTTTATTTTATCTCAAAGGTGTTGCGCCTCCAGAAATCAAAACAGGACATTTATACCGTGGAATTATTCCTTTCATAATTATTCAATTATTTTTGATGACTTTGATAATTTTGTTTCCTCAACTTGTTAGGTTATTTTAAAAACTAAAGGTAATATGATGGTTTTGATAAAGTATGATAGGTTATTTAGTTGTTGGTGTTGCTTTGCTAACACCAACAACATTGACAGCATTAAATGAAAAACGATCTAAAAATCATATCCAATACTCAAATAAAATTTTGCTTTTCCTCTTATATCATCTTCTACGCCCCATGCTGTATCAAAACGAGTAAAGTAGTTTAATATTTTGCTACGTATTCCAAATCCATAGCCCCATAAAAAAGGGTCTTTAAAATTAGAAACTTTTGCATAAAATGGATTACCAGGCTGTCCCCCTCTTTCTATTGTATTAAGAGCATTTTCTCTATTAAAAGGGCTAATTCCTGTCCATGCTGAACCAATATCATTGAAGGCAATAAGTTGTAAGTTTTGGAAAAATGTAGAACGAATTGTACCTCTATACAACAGTTGTGCAACTGGAACACGAAGCTCAATATTTGTTAATAAAAAATTATTTCCAGAAAGTTTGTTGTAATCAAATCCACGCATGGGAGTTGCATAACGCAAGAATAAATAATCACTATAATCATTTACATAAGCAGTTGGTTCATTTGGGTCTAAATAAAACGGGTCGGTTTGTGAAAGGTCTTCAGGGTTTGGTTGTCTTTGAAAAATCCAATTATCTACTCCTCCTAATCTAAAGTTTTTAGGGGCATTTCCAAATGATTTGCCATAAGCAAAACGAGCAGCTAAAGTAACTTTTCGTCCTAGTGGAATATAATGACGAGCATCAATAGAAATATTAGTAAATGTTTCATTGTCATAATTTAAACCTTGATAATGGTCAATGGTAGCTCTAAATTTCGAACCTTCTAAAGTATTAGGACCTGTAATGGTGCTGTTGTCAAATACAAATTCAGCACTTGCGCCTGCATAACGAGTGATTTTGTCTGGAAAGGCTTGAACGGCTGGGTTGATTTCGCTTGTAGCAAAAAATTGTTTTTGAGCTACAAAAGGAGAAAATACAACTCGTGTTGTTACATTTAATGGATAAGAAATTGTTCCAGATAATTTACTCAAATAATATCTATGAATAAAAAAGGGGGTTAGAAGTTCGTATCCTTGACGGTCAAACCTTGCTCCATAATCAATTCTATTTTTTAAATATTTATATTCTGCGAAAAGCATTCCACTCTGAATATCAAAAAAACCACGATTAAATAAACCAGCTTCTAATTTATGATTTTCAAGAGCATCACTCATCGAAACTTCTAAAAGTAAACCAAAATTTCGCAGTGGGTCAAGTGCAATCGTTGTTACACTTCTCTCAAAAGCAAACTTGTTGTGGTATTCTAAAGGACCTCTAACAGTTATTTTTTGATTTGCCTTGTCTTTTGCTCGTTGTGCAAAATAGTCATAATCTTTTAATAATCGTTTTTTACGTGTTGGTTTATTTTTTTCTGTATTTGGGTATGTATCAAATTCATAATCATCTTTCTCTTTTGTTTTGGTTGTATCAGAAGAGTTTTCAGAACTATTATTATTTGAGGTATTATTTTTTTTGTTTTTTAATTTTTCTTGCTTGCGCATTTCTATCAAAAAACGAGCGTCTAAAATCTGACTTCTATTTGTTTTACCTGTAAAAACAGTATGTTTTGGAGCTATTTTGGTGGTTAGCAATTCTAATTGGTCTTGCTGACGAGCTACAAAAGCTAATTTCTCTGTTTTTGAATCATAGTCGTAATCTTCAATTCCAACAAAGAATGTAGAGAGTTGAGCATTTATACCTGTTTTTCCTTTTTCATTGGATAAAGTATGCAAAAATAAATGACGAATGCCAAGCGTTTCGGTTATATATAAAATAGTATTTTCATCAATAGAAATAGGTTTTTTGGCTTTGCTACTTTGGTTGGTTAATTGTTTTAAAGTTTCTTTTTCAGAAGGATTATAAACAAAAAGGTTGAAATAAGGCGATTGCTGAACGCTAGGAGTAGTTTTTAGAGAGTCACTTGTACGATTAGAACTAAAGACAATTTGATTATTTCTTTTTCCATTTTTACTTTTTAAGAAGTAAGGGTCAATATCATCGTTGGTATCATCTGTGATTTTGGAAAGACGAGCCGAACCCAAATCAAAAGTAAAAATATCAGATTTTCCTTTTTGTGTTGCACTCAAAACAATTTTTTTTCCTTGTTGGTCAAAGTCAAAACTCTGAATATTTTCTAAGGTTTTGATTTGATAACTTTTAATTTCTTTGCCTTTTAAGTTATAAATTTTGAGAAAATATTTGTTCTTTGAATTAGACAAAATACCTATTTCATTATTATTTTTCCAAGAAAGTAACGGAGAATTTTCATCATAACGTTGATTAATTACAAACAAACCTCCTTTTATAAATTTTGATTTTTTCTTTGTCGTAGAATTATTATTTTCTACATAAATTTTGAATTTACCTTGATTATTTTTTGCATACGCCAAAAAATTTCCATCAGGGCTAAAACGAGGGTGATGAATGTATTGTGATTGTGCTGAGGTGGCTATCAAATTACTTTTTGAAAAAGTAGCATATTTGTTTATATCCTTATATTGATTTCGATAAAAGGCTTCCCATTTTTTGATAAACGTTTGATAATCAATACCTAAAGTTCCTTGAATGCCTTCTTTTTCACTTCTGACAATGCGTGTCAGGTTCAAAATATTAGAAACGGTTGTTTGTCCATATTCTTCTACAATAAAATTCCATAATGATTGCCCCACCAGTTGTGCATTTTTATCTCTAAAACTTTCTGGAAGAGGAAATTTTTTTGCCATCAAATTACTTCTAACAAAATTATCCATTTCTGTATTCCAGCCTTCTGCTGTGTAGGCTGCTGCTCCAGACATCAACCAATCAGGCAAACTAAGCAAAAATGAGCTTTGTAGTGTTTCTTTCAAACTACCTCCATACATCATTTCGGAAAGTAGAGAAGCTGCAATTTCTTTTAAAAGCTCTTTTTTATATGCTTCTCTATAATCTGAAAAGGCAATTTCGACAACAGATTTTCCTAGATTTGTCTGTCCTCCAATATTAAAATTTTGATTATTTATTCCAATATTACTTTGTTGAAGCTCATTTATGGAACGATAAACAAAAATTTTGGTTTTGGTATAAGGAGCAAAACCCAAAAACTGTGTCATTCTGCCAAAATTAGATTCGGCATAACGAGCCGTCAAGAGAGCCATTTGATAACCTCCCTCATAATAATAAATTTCAAAATTATCAGAGGTAATATATTTCCAATCAAAGTTTTGATATTGTACTCTATTTTTGCCAAACTGGTCTTGTTCGGTAGGAAATTGTTGTGCAAAAATAGAATTAGAAAATCCTAAAGATAGAATCACTAAAAAGGATAAGGAAGCTAAAAAAATGGAATTTTTCATAAAGTTATGTAGTCGAAAATGAATCAAATGCTTTTCTAAATATTGACAATGTTTTTTATTTATAAAAGCCTTCACGTTATATAAATGATAAACATTGCAAAAAGTTGTGAAAAATTGATACTAAGTATTAATTACAAATTAAAAGTTAGAAATTACAAATATAAATTACTTAGTATCAATAGATTACAAATCTAAAAATAGTGTTTTATTTAATTTCTATTTTTTAGAGCAAAAAAATAGGCAAGAGTTGGAATACTCTCACCTAAAAATACTGAAAAGATTATAGTTAAAACAAAAAAATGTTGTTAAAAAAGTTTATTCTGTTTCTACTTCTAACCCAAACTCTTGTAAAATCTGTGGAATCCAAGCATTCAGACGCTCTTGTGTCATTTCGGGCTGATTGTCTTCATCAACAGCAAGCCCCATAAATACACCATCACGCTCTCCCTTTGAGTTTTCATAATCATAGCCTTCTTTAGACCAAAAGCCAACCAATTCGCCTCCTTTATTTTCAATGACTTCGCCAATCATTCCGATTGCATCACAAAACCATTCGCCATAACCCCATTGGTCGCCCAGACCAAAAATAGCTATTTTTTTTCCTGTAAAATCTATATTTTCAAATTCGGGCAAAATCTCTTCCCAGTCGCTTTGAAGCTCGCCATCATACCAAGTAGGTGCGCCCAAAATCAAATATTCATAAGGAATAATTGCCTGTGCATCATGTTCGCCAAAATTATATAAATCAACAAACTCTTCGCCCAGCATTTCTCTAATTTGCATGGATACCGTTTCTGTATTTCCTGTATCTGTTCCGTAAAAAAGTCCTATAATTGCCATATATTTTAATTATGAATTAATAAATTATGAAATAATCATTGAGCGTAAGCTAATTACAAATTGAATTAAATCAATTCTTATGAAATTCCTAATTATAAATTCTTTCTTTTATTAATGATTAAATCAATTAAATGCTTTATTTTTTCTTTTTTTCTTGAATGATTGAGCCAAAAACCCCTCCCACCAACAGCCCATAGACTGTCATATTATACCAGACTGATTGTATTGTACAAGTTCCTGTCAAGCAACCAATTTCTTTCCAATAAAAAAAGCCAGCGATTGCGCCTATAGTTGCACCAATGATAACAAGTTTTTGATTTTTTAGAATAGTCATAATTTAATGTTGATTTGATTTGTTTTCAAAGTTTGAGAAAACAGTCTTTTGATTTTTTGCAAAGGTATTGAAAAGTCATTTAAAAAAATAGTTATTATTTTTTTTCTACTAATTCTATCTTTAGCATTTTATCAAAAATATTGTTTTCATTGACTAATGATAAAATTACATGACTAATATTTGCAATCACAAGACAAAATCCTAAAAGAATAGCAACAGCTCCATTGCCATCTATGAGTAATTCTGAAATGGTTATTATACTGATTGCAGCAAAAAGAAAAAACCAATAAATTAGATTTCTAAAACAGAGAACAAGAGAAGATGCTTTTTCTTTTGTTTTTAAATTAATAAAATAGAGCCCCAAAAGCCGTTTGCCTAGACTTGATTTTATTCCAATAACATCTCTAAAAAGCATGTAAAAACTCCCTAAAATGAAAGGAAAAGGATTAAAGATTGTATATCCATAATCATTCATAAAAAGAAGAATGATAAAATAAAGTATAGTTCCCAAAATAAAAGCTATCAAACTATCTATAAAATAAGCCAAAATACGATTCCCACTTTCTGCTGTTTTGAAATTATAAACAATCGGTTTGGAGAGTTTTAATGTAGCTGAAATAGGGAATTTTTTGAGTGTGGCAGTCTGTCCACAGTGTTTTGAGTTCATATATTCCCAACTTTCTTTCAAAAAAGCAGATTTGCAGGAAGCACAAAAAACAATTTCATTCCCCACCAAAAACGCATCTCCTGTAACAGGGTCTTGACGATTCTCTTTTATAAAAATAGTTTCTTTTTCAGTAAGTAATAAGGCATTTTTCATTTTCTCAAAGCATTTATAGCAATAATGTAACAAATTAAAACTCTATATAAGGTTTACTCTAAAAATAAGAATTAGGTTGTAAAAACAAATAATAATTTTTGCCAAAACTGACTTTCTAAATTTCATTTTTATAAGATTCTACTTTTATGATTAACTTTGTAAAAGTATTCACAAAATGATAAAAAACAATGACACAAGAGGAAATAATAAAAGCAATCAATGAAAAATATCGAAATTTGGGCGAAAACCCAGATACTTATTTGAAAGGATTATTACAAGCCAAACCGATTAATTATTGGGATTATATTGAAGTAGATACATTGCTTTCACTTCAAAAACCTCGTACCGATTTTAAAGATGAGGAAATATTTATAGTTTATCATCAGATTACAGAGCTGACTCTAAAATTAATGGTTCATGAGCTAAAACAAATTATTGAAGAAGAGAATATTACAGAAAAATTTATTAGCACCAAAATTCATCGACTAAATCGTTATACTTCTATGCTTATTACTTCTTTTGCCGTGATGAGCGAGGGAATGGACTATGATGATTATAATACTTTTCGAAGCACTCTTACACCTGCAAGTGGTTTTCAAAGCGCACAATTTCGCTTCATCGAATTGTATTGTACTCGTGTCAAAAATCTAGTTAATCAAAAAGGGGTAGAGCGTTTGGAGGCGATTGAAAATCCAAAAATTGAAGATTATTTTGAGCATATTTATTGGAAAGATGCAGGACAAAACCGTGAAAAAGGAACAAAATCACTTACTTTGAGTCAGTTTGAAGAAAAATATTTGGACAAATTTATTACTCTTGCCAAAGAATTAGAAGGAAAAACAGTAGAAGATAAATTGATAAAATTGAATCTTAACTCGCCCATTTCTGATGAATTTCAAAAATTATTGAGAAAGTTTGATACACTTTATAATGTAACCTTTCCTCTTGTTCATTTGAATACAGCTAGGCATTATTTGGATAAAAAAGGAGAAAATAAAGCAGCAACAGGAGGTTCGGAATGGAAAAAATATCTACACCCAAAATTTCAACAACGTAAATTTTTCCCTACTCTTTGGACAGAAGAAGAAAAAGAACACTGGGCAGAAAAAGAGTAAAATAGGTGTTTTTGTTGGTCTTACTGGTATTTTTTATAAATAGTAAGACCAGCTACATCAGACCATTTGTGTTCCATAAAACATTCCCAAAAACTTGTAGTGAGATTTGAGATGTAACATTGGTTTTTCTAAACTTATTTCATTTCCTGTACGAATAGCTGCCCCGTTCAGCGTAGTGTTCCATAGCCAAACAAAAAAAACAAGTGTTGGGCGTTGTCTTTAGCGAAGCGATGACTACGACCTATCAGTTAGGCAACTTTTAAGTCAGCGTAGCTAAATCTTAGATTTGCGAGTGTAAAGGTATTCCAAACCAAAAAAAATAGAGTTTCAAAAAAGAAGCTCTATTTTTTTTGTATCTAGCTATTTTATTTTTCATCAAAAAAGTATAAATTGCTACATACAAACATAATAATGTAAATGTGTTTTTAAATAAAATCATACAAATCAAGTTGGAGGCGTAGGATTATTTTTATATAGTCTTGTATTTCAAGTCTGAAGACTTGGCGTAGTGATAGGTCGTAGTCATCGCTTCGCTAAAGACTACGCCCAACTGGGGGCTGGTGCAAATATTGGTCGTAGCTTCATAATCGGTTTCTAATTATTTTTCAAATAACAAAATGTATCAAGAAATATACTCTATTCCAAATTCGTTTTGGTTTTTTATAAAAATATTCCTTTTAATATTGGTTTGTACTGCATTTTATTTCTTTATTGTGGCATATTCTCAAAGTAGGAGTAAGGTTGCTCTATTTTTATCATTATTCTTTACCATCTTTATTGGAATTTTTGGTTTGGGAACATACAGAAGCCTTCTTAATATATATCTTTTAAACTTCGATCTTACTTATGTTTTAGAAGGAAAAGTTGACCAAATAATAAGAATGGATTGGGACAACAGTAGAATTGCTAGAGCATATTTAAAGGTGGAGAATATTAATTTCTCCTACAATAGAAAAGAAAACTTTTTTCACCCTAGTTATGAACCAGAATTAAACGAGGATATTTATTTATACAAAAATAGAGAAGTACGAATTAATTATATTACTGTAGATACTACAAATTATATATTAAAATTAGAAGTCAAAGTAGATGAGAAACAACAGAATAAAACGAGCAAATATGAATAGTCCCCAGCTGTAGCTCGCACAATTGCCCTCGCTCGTTTCTAAACGAGTGAGTAGCGATTTGGAAGCCTCTGGCTGGCGTTCTGCATTCTTGTTGGTGTTCCTATTTGAAAAAAGAACAAAAAAAGCCGT
>CAKZOK010000019.1 GCA_937136415.1 uncultured Cytophagales bacterium
AATGCCGTTGTTGGTGTTTTAGCGAAGCGACACCAACAACCAAATAACTTATCATACTTTTTACAACACCACTAGATGATTTAATTATCATTTTTCATCCAAACTGTACGTTGAGGAAACGGAATTTCGATATTTGCTTCGTCCATTTTGTATTTGAGTTCTTCAATCAAATCATTATGAACAGCCCAATAATCTTCTGTTTTTGCCCACGAACGAACAGCAATATTAACCGAACTATCGCCCAAGCTAGTTACGATAACAGTCGGGTTTGAAGGCGCAATTCCTTCTTTCAAGACAAGCGAATGCGCATTTGCTGATTCTGACATAATGTCTTTTGCCGTTTTTATATCATCACCATAACTAATCCCAATCGTAATATCGACTCTTCTGATTGGTTCTCTTGAGTAATTTGTAATGGGACTATTTGATAATTCGCCATTCGGAATAATGACAAGTTTGTTATCTGTTGTGTTCAGAAGTGTATAAAAAATTTGAATGGATTTTACTGTTCCACTCATTCCTTTTGCCTCAATAAATTCTCCTATTCGGTAAGGTTTCAAAAGAATAATCAATACACCACCAGCAAAATTTGACAAACTTCCTTGCAAAGCCAAACTAATAGCCAAACCAGCAGCACCAACAACAGCAGCAAAAGAAGTTGTATTGATGCCCAAAATAGAAGCAACAATTATAAATAAAAATACCTTTAAAGCAACATTTATCAGACTAGAAATAAAATTAGCCAAGGCTAAATCTTGTACTGATTTATTCAATGCTTTTTTAATAATCCGATTAATAAAATTAGCCAAAAACCAGCCAACTATTAAAGCTAAAATAGCATAAATAACCTGTAAACCATGTTTAAGAATGAGAGCCTCTATATTGACTTTTGTAATATCAAAATTCATAAAATATTTTTGGTGTTAAATGTAAAATTTGGAATAAAAAAAATTAACGCTGCCCAAACCAACTTTATTTTACTTTCTATGAAAATAAATTTTCTAAACTTATTACCTATCAAATTCGTTTTGAACTTTATTAGCCTCTCTATCGGTTAGATAGTTGTAGTATGATAGTTGTAATTTTCAAACTGTAATTATTTCATGTAATTTGCAATTAATTATTTTTTAAACTTTTAGTTTCAATACAAGAATAAAATAGAGAAAAATATAATCATTTTTTTAACTATATGTTTTAACAAGCATAATTTATAAACACTTACAAATTTGGAAGAAGAATTAATCATTCTCACTTCTCAATTTTACCTTATTATTATATGACAAAGAAAAAGAAAACCAAAGACGAAAAAAATCCTCGTCTAAGCCGTGAAGAAATACAAAAATTAGCCACAGGACTTATTCAAACACTCGCTCAAAGCAAATCAGAAAGTTTTACATTGCGCCAACTCTACAAAAAAATTGGACTCAACCAAAAAGAGCAAAAAGAAAGTTTGAGAGAAATTGTAGAAACTGTTTCTACTTCTGAAAAAACACACTCAAAAAAAGAACAAACCAAAGAAGAAGTTGTAGAAATAAAAGATGATACAAACAAAAAAGAACAACCTACAAAACAAGACAATAAAAAAATACAACAAAATAAAAAAGAATCTCAAAAAATTGTTTCTGATAAAGGTGAATTGAATAATGAATCAATACAAGAAATAAAATTATTGAAAAATGAATATATCGGAATTGTAGATGGTGGAGTGCGTGATTCTGCGTATATTATCTGTGAAGGATTAGAAGAAGATGCATGGGTCGGAGGACACAAAATAAAAGGCGCAATCACTGGAGATACCGTCAAAATAAAACTAACAGGAAAACAAAAAGGAAAAAACCCAGAGGCAGAAGTAGTAGAAGTTATCAAACGTGGAAGAACCGAATTTGTCGGAAATGTACAACTGCTTAACCGTTTTGCTTTTGTGGTCGTAGAATCCAAAAAACTCAAAATTGATATTTTTGTTCCTTTAGATAATCTAAATGGAGCAAAAAATGATGATAAAGTGATTGTAAATGTTCTAAAATGGTCGGAAGAAAAAGGCAAAAATCCGTTGGGAGAAGTAACCGAAATACTAGGAAAGGCAGGAGAAAATGAAGCCGAAATTCATGCCATTATGGTAGAGTTTGGTTTGCCAATGGAATTTGATGAAAAATTAATCAAAAAAGCCGAGCAAGTAGCAGATGATTTGACTGATAAAGAATTTAAAAAGCGTAGAGATTTTCGTCCTACTCTTACTTTTACCATTGACCCACACGATGCAAAAGATTTTGATGATGCCATTTCACTCTCTTACCTTCCAAATGGAAATTATGAAATAGGTATTCATATTGCAGATGTTACACACTATATTCGCCCCAATACTTTATTAGAAAAAGAAGCTCAAAAGCGTGCTACTTCGGTCTATTTGGTGGATAGAGTAGTACCAATGTTGCCAGAAAGAATTTCTAATAATTTGTGTTCGCTGCGCCCACAAGAAGAAAAATTAGCTTTTTCAGCCGTTTTCGAATTAGACCAAAATGGAAGCATTCATAATCGTTGGTATGGCAAAACAGTCATTTATTCAGACCGTCGTTTTACCTATGAAGAAGCACAAGAACGCATCGAAACAAAAGAAGGTGATTATGCAGATGAAATAAATATCTTAAATGATATTGCCAAAAAATTACAAGAAAAACGCTTCCGACATGGAGCAATTAGCTTTGAAACACAAGAAGTAAAATTTCAATTAGATGAAAATGGAAAACCACTAGGAGTCATTCCAAAAATCCGAAAAGAGGCACACAAATTAGTAGAAGAATATATGCTTCTTGCCAATAAAAGTGTAGCCGAATTTGTATATCGTTACAAAAATGGAAAAGAAAAAAATACGATGATTTATCGTGTCCATGATAATCCAGACCCAGACAAATTAGCAAATCTGAAAGCCATGGCAAAAACATTTGGTTATGATATAAACATCGAACCCGAGCATTTTGCAGCTTCTTTAGCCAAATTAGTCAAGGATACAGAGGGCAAACCAGAATATGAAACACTACAATCTTTAGCTATTCGTTCGATGGCAAAGGCTGTCTATACAACAAAAGCAACAGGGCATTTTGGACTTGCATTTGAGCATTATTCTCACTTTACATCGCCTATTCGTCGTTATCCTGATATGATGGCGCATCGTCTGATTGAAAAATATTTGAAGAAAAATATCAAATCGGTCGATCCTGCCAAATATGAAAGTATGGCTCGTCATTCATCGGATATGGAAAAACGTGCTTCTGATGCCGAACGTGCTTCTATTCGTTTCAAACAAGCCGAATTTATGGCTGCTCATATCGGAGAAGTTTTTGAAGGAATGGTTTCAGGAGTAACAGAGTGGGGATTATACGTCGAAATTACATCAACAGCCTGTGAAGGAATGATACGATTATCAGATATAAAAGGAGATTATTACGAGTACGAACCCAAAAATCAACGAGTAATTGGTCGCAAATCTCAAAAAACATATACATTAGGAAATAAAGTAGAAGTACGAGTTAAAGGTGTAGATATGGACAAAAGAACCATTGATTTACTCTTAGAAACAGAAGAAGAACTTTATGTTAGCTCTAATAAATCTCGCAAACCTCGTGGAAGAAGAAGATAAAATTTATTTTTCTTTTCATTTTTCAAAAAAAGAACTCAATTAATTGAGTTCTTTTTTTATGTTAAAACAATTCATCACCAGCTAGATATTCGTCTTCATCAACATCAAAATTAGTTTCCTCTGGCAATGGATAAGCAGCAGAAAAACCTTTTTGTTCTTGAATATGCTTACAAATTCGTTCTACTTCTGGCGTATCGATAAAGGCACATTGCAAACGCAAAATATCCGAACCATTGGAGAGCAACATGTCGCCTTGCCCAATAAGTTGTTCTGCTCCTGTGGCATCAAGAATAATTCTAGAATCAATTTTTGAAGTAACACGAAAAGCCATACGAGCAGGAAAATTGGCTTTAATGATACCTGTAACCACATTTACAGACGGACGCTGTGTAGCCACAACCAAATGAATACCAATCGCACGAGCCATTTGAGCTAATCTTGCAATCGGTTTTTCGGCTGCTTTTCCTGCAATAATCATCAAATCGGCAAGCTCATCAATAACCAAAACGATATAAGGCAAATAGCGATGTTGTTCTTCTAAAAGCTGATGAGATTTGAATTTTTGATTGTATTCTTTTACATTTCTGCAATCGCCATCTTTGAGAAGGTCATAACGACTATCCATTTCCCTACAAAGAGCCTCTAACGTTTTGACAGCATCGACAGAATCTGTAACAATCGGTTCGGCATTTGGCAAATGAGCCAAATAATGTTTTTCTAATTTTGAAAAAAGTGAAAACTCAACCTTTTTGGGGTCAATCATCACAAATTTGAGTTCGCTAGGGTGTTTTTTATAAATTAATGAAGTCAAAATAACATTAATTCCAACTGATTTTCCTTGCCCTGTTGCACCTCCAATAAGCAAATGAGGCATTTTGGTAAGGTCAGAAATAAAAATTTCATTTGAAATATCTCGTCCCAAAACCAAAGGCAATTCTTTTTTAGAATATTTGAAAGAATGATGTTCTAAGAGCGTTCGAAGAGGCACAATTTCTCGGTCTTTATTCGGAACTTCAATTCCAATCGTTCCTTTTCCAGGCATTGGAGCAATAATACGAATCCCCAAAGCTGAAAGATTTAGGGCAATATCATCTCCCAAATTTCGGATTTGTGCAATTTTCACTCCCGGAGCTGGTACAATTTCATAAAGTGTAACGGTCGGACCTACTTCTGCTTCGATTCTTTTTATATCAATTTTGAAATTTTTGAGTGTATTTTCAATTCTATCTTTTACTTCTTGCAAATCTTCTTTATCTATTTTGTGTTTTTTTACAACTGGATTATCCAATAAATCCGTTGGAGGAGTAGCATATTTTGGAAGTTCATCATTTGGATTGTAAGGCGTAATGCCCGAATATAGAGCTTGTCCATTTTCTTCTTCTATCAATTCTTCTACATTTTCGCCATACAAATCCTTTACTCGGCTTACCGATGGAGGCATCGGCGAATCCAAATCTGTTTGATTTTCTTTATCTTCAATTTTTTCATCTTGAATGATTGTTTTTTGTTCCTCTTTTTCTATTGTTTCTTCTAATTCTTCTGTTTGAGAATTTTCTTGTTGAGGCGTTTTGGTAGAAGGAATATGAATAGCAAAAGGATTTTTTTCTTCTTTTTTTGTTTGGTTATCATTCTTGTCATTTTCGTTACTTCCATCAATACCAAAATCTCTAGCCGATGGAATAAAAAAGCCATCTTTATCTTGTTTGTCTTCTTCTTTTTTAGCTTTGTTTTTATTGTTGGCTTCTTCTTTTGCTCTTTTTATTTCGTTTTTAAGGTCATTTTTGGGATTGTTTTTGGGTTCTTCTTTATTTTCATTTTTTCCAAACTGTTCGTTTTTAATTTCTTTGTTTGGAAGCTGTCTATTTAGATTATCTTTTATTTTGGTGTTACTTTCGAATGGTTTTTCTTGCTTATCTTTTTGTTCTTTTTTATTTGTTTGGTCAGAATTATTACCAAATAATTTGTCAAAAAAGTTTTGTTGTTTGGGTTGATTTATTTCCGTCTTATTTTGATTATCCTCTACACTTTTGGTTTCTTTTTTAGAAGAATTTTGATTATTTTCTTCTACTGGATTTTCAATCTGAATTTTGGTTTTAGTTGCCTCAACATCTTTAAAAGCATCAATATTGGCTGAGGGAACAGGCTCTTGAATATTTTTTTCTAGTTGTTTTTCTTCTTCTTTTTTATTCGAAAAATTGGTGTATAATTCGATATTCAAACGGTCTTTTCCAAAGAAATAACCAAAAGTAACCAGAACAATAATAATAAAAACAGGTGTAAAAAATTGCCCAAAAAGTGCAGAAATAGCATAACCAATTCCACCACAAAGAAAAGCCCATGCTGTTTGGCTTTCGGTCATATAAACCAAATACCCCAAAATAGAACTCATCATAAAGATTACAAAAAACAAACTAATCGATAGTTCTTTCCATTTATCTAAGGCATATTTTCCTATCAAAACAAGCCCAAAGGTAGCTCCCATAACCAAGAGCAAAAATGCACCAATTCCAAACCAACGTTCAATCAGAAAATGAGAAAATATAGCTCCAAACATTCCGAGCCAGTTTTGAGGTATTTCTTTTGTCGGAGTGTCCGAAAATATTCCTAATACAAGGCTTTGGTCAGCTTCCCCTGTATAAATAAAGGACACAAAAGCAACAGCCAAAAGGAGAATAAAACCCCAAATTCCAGAGGCAAAAATTAAATAAATGAGAGTATTAGGATTGGTATTGTCTTGGTTAGAAGACAAAAAAGTATCTTTCATTTTTTTTGAAAATGAAAAAGTAGATGTAGTTTCATTGTCTGTACTTTCTTCTTTTGATGAAGAAGGGTTTTGATTATCAACAATGGAATTTTTAAACGAATTATCTGCCATAAAAAATAAATATCTAAAATATTGGCTGGTATAAAATTATAATATCAACTATCTTTTAAAAGTAAAATGAGTAACTAACAAAAATAGCAATTTTTAGCGTTTTTGCTACTATATTTTATTTTTTTTGCTTAAATTTTTATCATTCTAATCAATTTAATATTTTTGATGTTAATAATTGCAATTCACAAAAAAAGAGTTTATCTTTGCAATTCTATTCAAAAGAGTAAAGGACTGAAAATGAGCCTTCTCAACAAATTAAATTTACAAATAAATAAATTTGTAATACACAAAAAAAGTTTTTAGATACGATGCAGCTTCTACAAAATGATTTTTTACTTTAATTTGTATTCATTTTCGTAATTAATTTTTACTTTTTTTTTAAAAATTAAAAATACAACTCGTATTTCATTTATATTTACAACTTAGAAAACAAAATAATTTATTTTAATATTTTTTTGTTTTACTATAAATTTTATTCATTATGGCACGAGTGTGTGACATCACTGGCAAAAGAACGCAGACAGGAAACAATGTTTCTCATGCAAACAACAAAACAAGACGTAAATTTTATCCAAATTTACAGAAAAAACGTTTTTATATTGCTGAAGAAGACCGTTTTGTAACTTTGAAGGTTTCTACTTCTGCAATTCGTACTATTAGCAAAAATGGAATCCTTCCTACAATGCGTAAGGCAGTAGAAAAAGGGTTTTTGCACAAAAGTTTTTTAAAGCCAGCTCAAGAAGCATAAGGGACAATTACGAATTTAAAAATTACGAATTACCACTGTAATACTCTATTTTTAAATTAATTGTAATATTGAAATTAGTAATTTATCTAATTTCTATTCCTAAACTAACTTTAAAAATTGAATTTGATTTGCTTGTATTTTTTATCAGTTATTATATCTAATAGAAAAATTAAACTAGTATTGATAATAAATTAGAATTTATTCGTAATTTTTAATTCGTATATTGTTTAATAAGCATTTCAATCAAAATATAACTTTACATCTCTACTTTTGAAATTTTATCCAAAATTCAGAAGTTAATTTATTATTATCATGGCTAAGAAAGGCAACCGAGTACAAGTGATTTTGGAATGTACTGAACACAAAACATCTGGCGTTCCAGGTACTTCTCGTTATATCACTACCAAAAATCGCAAGAATGTAACTGAGCGTTTGGAGTTGAAAAAATACAACCCAATCCTTAAAAAACATACAATGCACAGAGAGATTAAGTAAGAAGAAATTACGACTTGCTAAAGCAGCGAAGCTAATTACGAATTAGAAATTACAAATTATTGATAATGAGTAATTTGTGATTTGGAGATTTTTATTATTAGTAATAATCAATTATTCGTACATCATAGCTTTTTCTCAAAATAGAATTTTCAATTATCTATTAGGAATAAAAATTAATTAGCTCAACATTTTCTGATGTAAATTGCTTTTAATCGTAATTTTTAATTCGTAATTATTCAACATTCACTCATTTAAGTTAAATTATTATTGCTAAGAAAGTAGTAGCAACCCTAAAAAAAGAAGGCGCTCAAAAATACGCTAAAGTAATCCGTACAATTCGTTCGGAAAAAACTGGAGCTTATACATTTAAGGAAGAAATTGTTCCTGAGCAAATGATACAAGAAGTATTAAACCGTAAAAGCTAAATTTTAGTTTCAAAATTGCTTTTCAATACTTCAATAGTCCCTACAAATGGTATTTCTCAAGACAACAGACTAAAAAGTCCCATTACAGAAATGTTTTTAGGGGCTTTTTTTCATTTTATTTTTTTATAGAAAAAATCTTTGAAATTAAATAAAGAGCTATTTTTGCTTGTTAATTTATTGATAATGAGTGATTTGTAGTTTTTGTTTTTAATTTTTAATTTCTAATTGTTCCTTTCTAAGTCAAGAATACTAAAAATCTGAATACAAATCTGTATTTTTGCATTTCAATATAATCAAAACCCTAAAAAACACAGGGTTTGAGTTTTGACAGATAATTTGAATTGATAGAATTAGTTTTCTGTTATTAATTTTCTATAACTTACTTCTCCACCCATTTTCGAACAAACAGTATGTCTATTTTCAAGAAATTTTTTACTAAAGAACAAAAACAAACACTAGACAAAGGTCTTGAAAAATCAAAATCTAACTTTTTTGATAAAATAGGAAAAGCCATTGCAGGCAAATCAAAGGTTGATGATGATGTTTTAGATGAATTGGAAAATATTTTGGTGGCTTCTGATGTAGGTGTTGATACGACAGTTAAGATTATTAACCGTATCGAAAAACGTGTTGCAGCCGACAAATACACAACTACTTCGGAGCTTGACAGAATTTTGAGAGAAGAAATTGCAGCTCTTTTGGCTGAAAATAATTCTTCTGATATAGAAAATTATGAGCTACCAAGCAATATAAAACCTTATGTTTTGCTTGTAGTGGGCGTAAACGGAGTAGGTAAAACAACCACTATTGGAAAGTTGGCAGCCAAATACAAAGCCTCTGGAAAAAAAGTTTTGTTGGGTGCTGCAGATACATTTCGTGCTGCTGCTGTCGACCAACTTATCGAATGGGGGCGTAGGGTAGATGTTCCTGTTGTTTCGAAGGGAATGAATGTACACCCTGCAACCGTAGCTTATGAAGCTGTAGAAGAAGGTGTTAGGCAAGGAGTAGATATTGTAATTATAGACACTGCTGGGCGTTTGCAAACCAAAGTAAACTTAATGAATGAGCTAACAAAAGTACATAAAGTAATCAAAAAACATATTCCAGAAGCTCCACATGAAGTAATGTTAGTCTTAGATGGAAGTACAGGGCAAAATGCTTTTATGCAAGCCAAAGAGTTTACCAGAGCTACTGAAGTGAGTTCTTTAGCTATCACAAAATTAGATGGAACGGCAAAAGGAGGCGTAGTAATTGGAATTTCTGACCAATTCAAAATTCCTGTAAAATATATTGGTGTGGGAGAAAAAGTAGAAGATTTGCAAGTATTTAATAAAAAAGCATTTGTAGAATCATTTTTTACTAGAAGCTAATTTGTGTGTTTGTTTTTGAGAAAACGAACAGCATTGTAATTTTATAATACAAACTCCTTTATTTTTTTGAAAGTGAAGGAGTTTTTTTTATTTTTATTCAAAGTTATCAAAAAGAAGTTTTTGTAAATTACAACCAAAATAATAAATAACATGACCGAAATAGAAATAAAATTACAAGAGTTGATTGAACAAGGGTATGAAACTGAAACGACTGAATTTAAAGAAGCAAAGAATGGCTATGATTTTAATAAAATAGGTAAATATTTTTCTGCTTTGAGTAATGAAGCTAATCTGAATAGACAAAATTCTGCATGGTTAGTTTTTGGGATTAGAGATAAGGATAAAGTTATTGTAAACACCCAGTTTAGGAAAGATAGTTCTAGTTTGAATAGTTTAAAAGGAGAAATAGCAAGACACACAACAAATAATATTACTTTTAAAGAAATTCATGTTATTGATAAAAATGAAGGTCGTATAATTTTATTCGAAATACCTGCTGCACCTCAAGGAATCCCTATTGCTTGGAAAGGACATTATTATGGAAGAAATGGAGAAGAATTGCAGCCTTTGAACATCGAAAAACTAGAAAGAATAAGAAACCAAATCTCTCTTGTTGATTGGAGTGTCAAAATTATTGAAGATGCAACTTTAGAAGATTTATCTCAAGATGCTATTTTACTTGCTCGTAAGGCTTTTAAAATAAAAAATCCAAAATTAAAACAGGATATTGATAATTGGAATGATGAGGTGTTTCTAAATAAAGCCAAGGTTACCATTAAGAGTAAAATCACTAATACAGCTATATTGCTTTTGGGAAAACCAGAATCAGAGTATTTTTTAAGCCCCTCTACTAGCAAAATTACGTGGATATTAAAAGATAGAGATAATTTAGAAAAAGATTATGAGCATTTTTATTGTCCTGTACTTCTCAATATTACTCAGATTTATAGTAAAATAAGAAATCTAAAGTATAGATACATGATTGAAAATTCTATTTTTCCAGAAGAAGTAGAACAGTATGACCCATATATAATAAGAGAAGCATTAAATAATTGTATAGCTCATCAAGATTATACATTAGGAGGAGGAATTGTAATTGTTGAAAATGAAGAAGGACACTTGCAGTTTTATAATAATGGCGAATTTATTCCCCAAAGTATTGAACAGGTTGTCATTAATGATACCCCTGAAACAAGATATAGAAATCCTTTTTTGGCTAACGCAATGGTCAATCTTGATATGATAGATACTATTGGAAGTGGAATCAGGAAAATGTTTGTTATTCAAAAAAATAAATATTTTCCATTACCTGATTATGACACAACAAATCAAAAAGTAAAAATGAAGGTAATAGGTAAAATTATAGATATGAATTACGCTTATAAACTAGCTACTGTAGATAATTTAACACTAATTGAAATTATTACTTTAGATAAATTAGTTAAACAAAAAGATTTAAGTTATTTGGAAGTTAAATTATTAAAAGATAAAAATTTAATTGAAGGTAGAAAACCAAATTTTCATATTTCAGCTTCTATTGCTCAAGCTATTGGAGAAGAAAGTAATTATATCAAACAGAGAGGGATAGATGATGAATATTGTCAAAAGATAATTATGGATTATTTGAAAAAATTTAAAGAAGGTACAAAAACAAATTTTGAAAAAGTTCTTTTGGAAAAATTACCAGATTTTTTGAATAATGACCAAAAAAGAAATAGAATAAAAAATAACCTGCAAGTATTGAGAAAGATGAGTAAGATAAAATTTAAAAATAGGAAGTGGTATTTAGCCCAGACTTAGCCCAGACTTAGCCCAGCTTAGCCCAGCTTAGCCCAGACTTAGCCCAGACTTAGCCCAGACTTTTTGTTTTCGTGGATTTTACAAAAACTAGAATCATTCTAAATTACTTCAAAAGCAGCCAATTTTATCATTAAATTATCAAAATCAGTTCTTTATTTGCAAATTTGTTATGCAGACCGACTAAATAGGATATTTTTTCTATTTATTGTCTTTACAATTTTTTATATTTAATTTATTGACAAAACTTTCAAGTTTATTTTGAGGTTGAGTATTCAGTATTTTCAAATTTAGAATAAAAGTTAGATAAAAAACAACATACTTAATCATAAATTTATTCATTCTTATATAGCCCTTTTTTTATGAAACAATTAGAAATTTTTACTTCCTTATTTCAAATTATGTTTTTCTTAGCCGTTCTTTTGGTTACGGCAGGCATAATTTTTAGTCGTTATAAATATATTCGACGCAATATTGAATTAGGCAAATCTTGGAAAGGAGAACACAACCCAGCCGAACGCCTTCGTTTGATGATTTTGATTGCCTTCGGACAAAAAAAGATGTTTAAGCGTCCAGTAATTGGATTGATGCACTTTGTTATTTATGCAGGTTTTCTTTTGATTAATATCGAAGTTTTGGAAATTGTAATTGATGGAATATTTGGACAACATCGTATTTTTGCTTCTCTTTTGGGTTCGACTATTTATCAAATCTTGATAGGATTTTTTGAATTGATGGGATTAGGCGTTTTGATTACTTGTATCATTTTCTTGATTCGTAGAAATATAGTAAAAGTAGAGCGTTTTGATAAACCAGAAATGAAAGGTTGGGCGCATCTTGATGCAAATATTATCCTTATTTTCGAAATTGTATTGATGTTTTTCCTCTTTACAATGAATGCAACAGATTCTATTCTACAAACTAGAGCAATGGATTTGGCAAACAATATTGATGCAGAACATTACAAAGTCTTTGATACTCCTGCTTACTTTTTGGTAAGTCAGTTGCTTACACCTTTATACTCTAGTTTAGAAACTACTTCACTTGTACTCATAGAGCGTGCTGCGTGGTGGTTACATATTATCGGAATTATGAGTTTTTCTGTTTATGTTACTTATTCAAAACATCTTCATATTTTTCTTGCCTTTCCAAATGTATATTTTACTCGTTTGAAAGCAAAAGGCGAAATAAATAATATGCCTTCCATTACTAAAGAGGTTCAGATTACGATGGGAACAGCAGAACCCGATGCAAACGCAACAGAAGAAGAAGAAATTCCTTCTTTTGGTGCAAAAGATGTAACTGATTTGACGTGGCGAAATATCCTTGATGCTTATACTTGTACACAGTGTGGACGCTGTACAGATGTTTGTCCTGCAAATATGACAGGCAAAAAATTATCTCCTCGTAAAATTGTCATGAATGTTCGTCAGCGTGCCGATGAAATAGGGCAGCGTATGGACGAAATGGGCGAGTATTATGCACCTGATGAAAAAATGTTGTATGGTGATTATGTCAGTAAAGAGGAGCTGATGGCATGTACTTCGTGTAATGCTTGTGTAGAGGCATGTCCTGTAAATATCAATCCTTTAGAGCCAATTTTGGAAATGCGCCGTTATGTAGCAATGGAAGAAGCCGATGTTCCTGATGCGTGGAAGGCAATGCTTACAAATGTAGGAAACAATGGTGCGCCGTGGGCATTTGCGCCAACAGAGCGTTTCAAATGGGCAGATGAAATTAAAAACAGTAACCAGTAACCAGTTAATTACAATTTCTATATTTCAAATCCTAAAAAATTTGTAGGTATATAGAACTTAATTTTAATAGAACAAAATAAAAACCTTGTAAATAGTTAGTAGAAGTTGTTTAAGAATGCACATTTTTCCTTAGAATTGGATTTGCAAACTCAATTCTAAAGAAAAATAACCCAGCCTTTGTTGGTGTTTTAGCGTAGCGACACCAACAAAAATACACACAAAACTTATTCTTAAACAACTTCAGTAACCTAACTTTGACAATGGTTCTAAAAATAAAGATTTAATCCATCATTTTTTCTAGTTTAAGCGTCGACACTAGAAAAAATGATAAAACATAAAAATATATGAGCGAAGAAACATTAAAAATCCCTACAATGGCAGAATTAACTGCCGAAGGAAAATCTCCAGAAATATTATTTTGGGTAGGCTGTGCAGGTTCTTACGACGACCGTTATAAGGCTGTTACTCGTGCAATGATTCGAATTCTGAATAAGGCAAATATCAATTTTGCTGTTTTGGGAACAGAGGAAAGTTGTACTGGCGACCCTGCTCGCCGTGCTGGAGATGAATTTACTTTTCAGATGCAGGCAGCCATGAATATTGAAGTTTTGAATAATTATAATATCAAAAATATAGTTACAGCTTGCCCTCATTGTTTTAACACATTAAAAAATGAATATCCAGAATTGGGTGGAAATTATGATGTAATTCATCATTCCAAATATCTTCAAAAATTAATTGATGAAGGTAAAGTGAAATTTGGAGGAGGAGAATTTAAAGGAAAGCGAATTACGTATCACGATTCTTGTTATTTGGGAAGGGCGAATGATATTTATGAAGCTCCTCGTGAGGTTTTGGAAAAATTAGATGCCGAACTTGTAGAAATGAAACGCTGCAAATCAAATGGTCTTTGTTGTGGTGCAGGTGGCGCACAAATGTTTAAAGATGCCGAAAAAGGCAAAAAAGAAGTCAATATTGAACGTGCAGAAGAAGCTGTTGCTGCTCGTCCAGATTATGTCGCTGTGGGGTGTCCTTTCTGCATGACAATGATGGGAGATGGAATAAAACACTTCAATAAAGAAAAGGAAATCAAAGTATTAGACCTTTCCGAATTTATTGTAGGAGCGCAAGATTTGTAGAATTGAGAGGAAGTAAATAAGCAGTCTGACAAAATTAAACTTATTTAATTATCAAGTTTCATAAGGTTGTTTATGAATTTTAATTATGTTTGTGTTGTTATTTTTTCGTTTTTTATTGGTTTTCTGACCAATCCTATTGGTGGCGTTTTGGTGTGTTGAGAGGTGTATCATTTTTTTGAATCAAAAAAAGTCAAGAACCCTTTTGAAACGAGAAATTAAAGAAACTAAAGGCGTTTATATTTCCTTAGATACCAAAAAACAAGGAATTACGATTAAGAAAAAAATCCAATTCAAAAGTATTTGAATTGGATTTTTTATTACAAAATAATTTATAAATTATTCAATATTCTGAACATCTAAAATCAAACGAGCTTGTGTTCCTTGCATCAATTTAAGTTCATTATAATATTGATAAAACTTATAAAACTCACCTAATTCTTGTTGAATAGCTCTTTGTTTGGCTTGTTCTCCTTTGTTTAGAAGCTGGTCAATTAGCTTTTTTTGTTGAGGATAATAACGCACTTGATAGTCGTCTTCTAACCCTGCACTGTTTGCAGCAATAGCAATGGCATCATCAAGATTTCCCAAAACATCAACCAAACCACGCTCTTTTGCATCTACTCCTGTCCAGACACGTCCTTCTGCATATTCTCTTAATTTTTCTACTGGCATTTTTCTTCCTTGTGCAGCCTTCGAAGTAAAATCAATATACCCACGATTGACTCCATTTTGAATAATAGAATCTTCTGCTGCTGAAGGTTGGCGAGTAGGGTAGCCCAAATCTGCAAATTGTGCTGTTTTGACACCATCAAACGTAATTCCAACTTTGTTTTCTGCAAATTTATCAATTCCGAAAAGCATTCCAAAGATTCCTATCGAACCTGTAATTGTATTTGGGTGTGCCACAATCGTATCACACGCCATAGCCATATAATATCCACCCGAAGCAGCCACATCAGACATAGAAGCAATGATTGGTTTTTCTTTTTTTGCAAGCATCACTTCACGCCACATAATATCCGAAGCAAGCGCACTACCTCCCCCCGAATTGATACGCAAAACGATAGCTTTTATGCGCTTATCTTTGCGAGCCTTTCTGATTGCAGCAGCCATAGCATCTCCTCCAATTTGTCCGTCAGAGCCTTGCCCATCAACAATATTTCCTTGACCTACAATTACAGCGATTCGTTTTTTTGTATCTCCTTTGTATTCTGGTTTTAATGTTTTGACATATTTAGAAAGTGAAATAAAAGAAATTTTCTTTTCCTTGCTTTCTTTTTGGTCTTCTTTATTTTCGTCTTCATTCTTCAACCCTAAAGCAATTTTGATTTTGTTTTCTACTTGGTCGTAATAAAGTGTATCATTGATAAGTTTGTGAGTGATTGCATCACCAGCTTCTTGAATAAGCATTTTATCACTAATTTCTCTTAGTTGTTCTACGCTCATTTTGCGTCCATTTTTGGTATTTATGGCAGCTAGATTATTCAAATAAGTATCATACAAAGAGTTTAAATAAACACTTGTTTGCTCACGATTAGCCTCACTCATTTGGTCTAAAATGAATGGTTCGACAGCAGATTTGAATGTTCCTACCTTATAAATTCTTGGTTCGATATCTAATTTTTCAAGCATTTTTTTGAAAAAAGGCACTTGAGAGAAAAATCCATTCATTTCTAAAGCTCCTTGTGGATACAAATAAATTTGGTCAGCCGTTGAAGCCAAATAATATCCTTTTTCTCCATAATATTTGCTATACGCATAAATAAATTTATTAGAAGTTTTGAAATCAACTAATGCAGCATGAATCTCTTCTAACATCGCAAAACCAACAGGCACATCGGTAACATTCAAATAAATTCCTTTGATATTAGGGTCATTTTTTGCTTTTTTGAGAGCAGCTTTTATTTCTACCAAACTTGGTGGAATAGCAGTTCCTTGAAGTTTTGCCATCAAATTATTAACAGGGTCAGTGTTGCTATGCTCTGCAATGGCTTGCCCTAATGAAATTTTCAAAACACTGCTATTTTTGACCTTAGGTTCTGTATCCATAACGCTCCCAATAATAAATAGAGAGAATATCATCAACAAAAAGAAAAGACCGATACCAAAGGCAGTAGCAAACATAATTTTGATAAAACCTAAAAGTTTGTCCCCAAAAGAAGGGTTGTTTGGGCGTATGGTTTGCCTTCGATTTTGTCTAGGTGTTTGTGTATTTTCAGTATTTGATGAAGTAGTTGGCTCGCTCATATATTTAATTTATTTTGGTTAAATAATTTATTTTTTCAATTAGTGTCTAGTAAGAATGGTTTATTACAAAAAACTACTCTATCCTGCTTTCTATGATTTGAAATTCGATGGTCTTCGACAAGCTAAGATAGGTTATTCAGTTGTTGGTGTTTGTTGCCACGATGCGCAGAAATCCGGGCGCGGTTGAAACAGCATAATGCGTAATCGCAATGGCGCTCTGCCAAGAATTTGAAATTTTGATGGGAAAAGCAAGGACGGGGCGGTGCGAGACCAGTAGCAACCAACCCCGTCCGTAGCTTTGGGTGTGGGTGTTGAACAACTTAACAGATGCATCCCCCGTGCCAGTTTTAATGCAGCATTCAAAAACAGCGATCTAGATGGTTACCCGGAAATTAACCTTTCGGCATTTGTAAACATTTCCGACAAAATGGAGGTACCTGCCGGCAGATTTTTTGTTTACAGATGTAGTCACTTCGATTACGGGTGTAGTCAGGAGATTCGAAATGCAGGTGAATAATAGTTCCGAGCGGATAAGTGACGCGGAATTGGCGGTGATGGAGGTGCTTTGGGAAGAAGCACCGCTGGCAGCAAAAGACATTGCCGGGAAGCTGACCGATAGCCGGGGTTGGACGCTGACCACGGTTAAAACGCTTCTATCACGGCTTGCTGCGAAGGCCGCTGTTTCGCATGCGCAGGACGGCCGGCATTTCCTCTATTCGCCTGCTGTGGTACGTGAAGACTATGTGACCGGGGAATCACGTCGTCTCGTTGACCGCTTATTCGGGGGTAAATTTATGCCGCTTGTCGCTCATCTCGCCGAGAAGGAGAGTTTGAGCGATGATGAGATTTCAGAAATCGAGCGGCTATTGAAGGAGATGAAGTCATGATGGATTGGCTTTCCGACACATTGGTGATGACGACGCTTCTAATGTTGCTCGTCCTGTTTATACGCAAACCTGTTGCTGCTCAATTCGGGCCGTCGGTTGCCTATTGGCTATGGCTGCTTCCCGCCGCGCGGCTGTTTATGCCGTCGCTAGAAAAAACGATTCAAGCGCCCGTCGCCAGTGCGCCTTTGATCGAACCAGCAGCCGGAACCACATCTTTTTTGACAGAGATTCAAAATACCGCTGCGGCATCGCCAGCGGTGAGCGGCATTGACTGGACCGGGCTGGCGATAACCGTCTGGCTCGGCGGCGCGGCGCTTCTATTTGTGATCCAGATGATCCGCTACAGCGATATGCGCGACGAATTGCTTACCGATGCGGAGGAATTGGGCGATGTCGGCGGCGTACAGCTGATCTCATCAGACAGAGTTGCCGGCCCATTGGCTTTTGGACTGTTTCGCCGGTTCATTGTTGTGCCAGATAATTTCACCGCGCATTTTGGCGACGAAGAATCCGCGCTTGCGATAGAGCATGAGCTTTCCCATCACAAAAGCGGCGACCTATTCGTCAATCTGATCGCCTTTGCGGTACTATGCCTGAACTGGTTCAATCCGGTTGCATGGATGGCGTGGCACGCTTTCCGCCTTGATCAGGAAGCAGCCTGCGACGCCCGGGTATTGTCCGGCAAGGATGCGGAATGCCGCCATACTTATGGCCGGACCTTGGCACGCGCCACGCAAGACGGCTTGCCAACCTTCGCAACCGCATTGAATTCGCCGAAGACGGTTATCGAAAGATTGCGGCGGTTGGCGATGAATAATGACAGCAACAAGCGCCGTATCGCCGGCCGGTTGGGTATTTTTGCCGCCATCGGCGTCGCATTGCCGATGACTGCTACCGTGGTCCCCGTTTGGGCGCATCCAGAAAAAGCAGCAGAAGCAAAGCCTGCAAATGACAGTAAGGAAAATGTCCAAATTACCTTTCTCAATGGCAAAAAGGGCAAAGAGCTGCGCGAGGCAAAATTTCATACCCGCAAAATTAAGAAGGATGGCAAGACCATTATTGTCAAATCAACCGAGCCGATTGACGATGCCAAGATAGAGAAGATGGTGGAGGAGGTCGAGGCCGAGCGCCGCGAAGTGCATAAGGCTGAAGAAAAGGCGATGAAGGCTCGCGAGAAAGCCGTCGAAATTCGCATCAAGGCCGACAAAATCAGCAGGCGTGTCGAGAAACAAGTTCAGCGCCAAGTTCAAAGTCAGGTCCAGCGTCAAGTTCAAAACCAAGTCGAGAGCCGAATTGAGAATATGCGCGCAGAAATCGAGCGGGAAGTAGAGAATGCGGTGCGGGAGAATGTGAATATCTCGGTCGGGTCGGCATTGGTGATCGAGCCGCCGATAATGCCTGCCGCTCCGGTTGCGCCGCCAGCACATAGAGAAATGCGCGTCAGCTATAGCAATGGCGCCTCCTTTGCCGTGCAGATTGCGCCATCCAGTTACGGTTTCCCGGCGACGGAAGCCACCTATTCCGCTATCCGCAAGACGCATAAATTTGGCGCAAATAGGCGGGAAATAATGCTGCTGACCCTCGCCTCACTTCGGTCGATGCGATCAAATTTTGAACGGCAGTGCGGCAAAAAGAGCCGCCAGGATCTCGAAATTATAGCATCGCTTGATCGCGAAATTCGTCACATGAGCAAAAAAACCAAAATCATTTGATTGGCGCGAATAACCCGCGTGTAAT
>CAKZOK010000020.1 GCA_937136415.1 uncultured Cytophagales bacterium
AAATAACTTGTATTTCCGTGCAAATGAGGTTCTCGTTCTATTTTTGCAGGTTCTACCAAAATTATACTTCCCAAATTTGCGCCTTGATATTCCAGACTAGAAACTCCTTTTACTACTCTGATTTTGTTGGCTACCAGTGGGTCTATTTCGGGTGCGTGGTCATTTCCCCATTGCTGCCCACTTTGTGCAATTCCATTATTTAGGATTGTCAGACGGTTTCCATAAAGCCCATGAACGACAGGTTTTGAAATTCCATTTCCGTTTTTGATGGCACTTACTCCAGCAATTTCTTCCAACATATTCGAAAGATTTTGATTCGGATTATCCGATATATGTTGATGATTGAGTACTTGAATATTTTGTGTTGAGATATTTGTTTTTTCACTAATCACAACACTTTCCAAAACTGTATTGAGGGCGTGAATTTCTACATATAAAATAGTATCTTTTTCTATATCTAAAAAAATACTGTGATTTTCTCCACTTATATGACTGAAAATAAAATGATGCTTTCCTTTACAAATATTCTGTAATTCAAAATAGCCTTTTTCATTACTCGCTGTTCCTTTTAGTGTTTCTTTATTATAAACATTGACAAATTCCAAAGGCTGATTTGTATTTTCATCAATGATAAAACCTGTTACTGACAAATTACAATTTTGAGAAAAGGTAACCGAAGGAATACATAAAATTAGAAAAAATTGAATTAGAGTTATCTTGAAAAAAAAACTTTGCATGAGATAAGATAAAAGAAGAATAAATAAAGGAGTTATTTTTGTGGTGCAAAGGTAACAAAAGATACTAGCTTTATGCAATAAAGTTGCATTTAGAGTTTTATTAAAACTCAATTAGGAGCGTTTTTTTTATATTTTAACTTTACTACAAAAATTCAAAATGATTTTATTAGACGACAAATATGTATTGGTAGAAGTCAATCAATCAGAAAATTATATTTATTATGTTTGGAAGGGTTTTGTTCCAAGCAATGTTTTGAAAGAAACTCTGAACAAGGTTTTGATTTGGATAGAAAAATATGAATTAACTAAAATTGTTAGTAATGCTCAAAAAATAGGTGTAATAAGCCAAACTGACCAAGAATGGTTGGCAAATACTTTTGCAACTAAAATGATGAACTCAACAATTATTTTTTCTGCTGTCATACTTCCTACCTCTGTTTTTGGGAAAATGTCGGGAAATGAAATAATAAAAAAGAGTATTTCTAATAATACATCTTCTCTCATAACAAAATATTTTGACTCCAAAGAAACCTCTCTTTCTTGGGTAAGAGAAATACAGAAATAAGAATTTGTTTGAGGTTTGTAAATTAGTTAATAGGTATTTTGTCTAAGTCAGACCAAAGGTACAGACTTGGACAAAATAAGTCTTTTCAGAGCTTTAAATGCTCATTTTAAACTGGTCAAACCTTCGGTACAGACCAGTTTAAAATACAAGATAATTTTTAGAGAACCATACGTTTTATGAATATGCTCTGTAAGAATAATTACTCCACCACTTTTCTAGGAATATTTACAGGTAGGCGAGTAAGAAGTTCGTAATTGAGTTGATTACTCATCTCTCCAAAACTGGCTACACTAATTTCTTGTTCTCCTTGTTTTCCTATCAAAACTACTTCGTCTCCTATCTCGGCAGTTTGCATTTTTTCTAAATCAATAATCATCAAATTCATATTTACAACCCCCACAACAGCCATACGCTCGCCACGAATCAAAACACGCCCCATATTGCTCAAACTACGACTATATCCGTGTGCATAACCAACAGGAACAATAGCAATTTTCATTTTTTGAGAAGCCAAAAAAGACGTTCCGTAGCCTATAAATTCGCCCGTTTCGACCTCTTTTATTGTCATTATTTTGCTTTTCCAAGACAACACTCTCTTGAGTGGGTCAATGTGCGTTTTGTTATCTCTTAGATATTGAATTAGTGTTTCTTGTGTAGGAAAAAAACCATATTGCAAAATCCCAATTCTGACCATATCCATTTGTGTCTGTGGATAGGCTATTGTTGCAGCCGAACACGCTGTATGGTATTTTTTGGGAATAAAAATAGGATTTTCTTGTTTTTTAAATTGCTTAATAATTTTTTTATAATTGATTATTTGTTGTTTTACTCTGACATAATTAGCAATACTTTCAGCACCTGCATAATGCGTAGAAATACCTTCCAAAATAAAACAATTTTGATATTTATTTAATAATTCGAATACTTTAAAAATATCTTTTTTTGCAATTCCTAGACGGTTCATTCCTGTTTCCATTTCCAAATGAATTTTGATAGGAATTTGTAATTTTTGAGCAATGGCAAACCCTGCCTCTAAACGTTCCAAATCAAAAATATAAACTTCTACTCCTGTTTGTATTGCCCATTCTAATTCTTCATTTCCTATCATTCCCATTATCATAATTTCTGATTTTTCTTTTTTTAGCTTTTGCACCAAAAATGCTTCATCTGCCGAAAAGACAGAAAAATGATTGATTCCACAGCTTTCTGCTAAAGGAACAAAATTTTCTAATCCATGTCCGTAAGCATTTCCTTTTACGACAGAGGATAAGGTTACATCTTTTCCTATTAATTTTCTCAAAAAAGTATAATTATTTTGAAGGGCTGATTTACTAATTTCGATATGAGAGGTAGAAAACATTATTTTTTATTTTTTTTGTTTGTGTATTTTCAAAGTTAGGTTTCTTTGGTATAAGAATCAACAGATAAGGAAAGATGATAAAAAATAATCTGGTTTTATAGTTTATGACTAAATCCTTAAAAAAAATCAAATAACTATATCGTTTTTTAATACTATATCAAATTATTTGCTTGAAAATTCTGAATTTGATAATAAATTTGTATTATACTATTCACTACTACGTTTAGAGTATTTTCTATACTTTTCACATATCAAAATCTATTAACTATGGTGCATTTATCTTTTTTATCTAACAGATTCTGGTTTTTTATTTTATTCTTTTTCACTATTATTTTTCCTAGTTTTGGTCAAATTCAGTTTGAAGGGTGTCGCAACTTAATTACCAGTGGTAATTTTTCTTACACACTTAATCAAACAGGAAGTACCAATGATGGAGGAATTATTAGGAATACATACAACAATCAAGCTGAATCTCCTGCTTCAGTTAGTTGTTCTGCTGGTGTTTGTTATTTTTCTATTAGTTGGAATACCATCTTAAATAGATGGGAAATTATTCTTGACCCTTCTGGAACAAACTATCTTTTATACATAAATACTACAGCTTCTTATCCTAACCCTCCAAGTCTTACCTTAGGAGGTTGGACAAATGAACAGGGTTGTAGTAACATACTAGTACTAACAGGTGATGTTCAAAACACAATAAGTACAGCAACTTTAGCAAGTATAACCACCACTACTCAAGCCAATGTAACAGCAACAAATGCTGATTTGGGAGGTAATGTAACATCTGATGGTGGTGCAACAGTAACAGAACGGGGAATTGTATGGGCAACTACTTCAAGCCCTACAATATCTAATACAAAAGTGCAAATAGGAACTGGCACAGGAGTTTTTAATCAAAATATTGGTGGATTACCACCTAATACTACTATTTTTGTGCGTTCTTATGCCATCAATAGTCAAGGTACAGTCTATGGAAATCAAATTAATTTTGCAACACTTAATACTTGCTCTGCTCCTACAGCTCAAATAACTAATTTATCTGTAGGTAACAATCCTACCACAACAACTCTTGATGTTGTAGATTACACTGCTCCAATAGGTGGAGCAGATGGTTATGTAATCAAAATAAATAGTATAAATAGTTTTACTTCTCTTACAAATTCCAGCTCTCTTCCTACATCAGATTTAAGTTGGAATAATGCAGGAGAACAAGTCATTTATACAGGAACTTCTATTAATCCTAATATTATAGTTACAGGATTAAATCCAAATACACAATATTTTTTTAGAGTTTATGCTTATAGAAACTGTGCTGGAATAAATACTTTTGAAACTACAGGCACAAGTGATAATGCAACAACCATGGCACTCACCCCTGAGATTAATTTATTAGGCAATAATATTAGTATTCCGAGTGGCAGTACTGTGACAGGTTCTTCTAATCATACTGATTTGGGTCAGACTTTAGGAGCTTCTCTTGATGAATTATTTGTTGTTCAAAATATAGGCATGAATACATTGACTATTTCTAGTATTACCTCTTCTAATCCATCTTTTGTAGTTTCAAATGCACCAAATAGTGTTGTAGTCAATGGACAGGAGAGCTTTCAAATTATTTTTTCACCAACTATTTCAGGTGTACAAACCTCTACTATTACTATTAATAATAATGATAGCAATGAAGGAAGTTATACATTTGTAGTAAAAGGAGAAGGAATTTGTCCTATCACATCAACTATTTCAGCGTCTGTGAGTAATATTGCACCTAATCAAGTAGGTTCTATTTATGTAAACTCCAAATTAGGAGCAACTTACCAACTTCAAAATGTAAGTAATGGCAATATAAATGTGGGAAATCCTATTCAAGGAACAGGCAGTTCTATTTATTTACAAACCCCTCCCTTACCTTCTACAACTGATTTCAGAGTTGTTGCAAGTCGTGGTTTAGATTGTGGAAATCAAATTTTGAATACTATCACTATCACAGTTTCTGGAAATCCTTATGGGTATCAACAAACCCAACTTAATGGTTGTTCGAATAATACTTCTATTGCTGATATTGATGTAACAATTAATGGAACTAATTATTTATGGAACAATTCTGCTACAACACAAGATATTGATGATGTAATGAATGGTTTGTATTCAATTATTATTGATGGAACAACTACTCTCCCTGTTATTGTAGGAACACCTGTTGAGTGGGAAAATTTAATAAAATCAACAGTTTCTTTAGATGGTAGAATTATATCTTCAGGAACATTTGCTTGGGATGGTTCAGAGGCTGCTGCTACATCAAAAGCAGTTTTAGAAGCAAATGAAGATGGTGGATTTACTTACTTAATTGAAAATTTAGCTACTATTCCAAATAGTATGATTGGATTATCAACACCTAATTTAACAGCAGCCTACACATCTATCAAAAATAGTTTTTATGTTGCTGCTGATGGTAGTTTATTTGTTTATTATAATAATACTCTTTCTCAAGATACTCAAATTGATGTTGCTGTAAATGACCGTTTGACAATGACACGTGTTGGTAATGAA
>CAKZOK010000021.1 GCA_937136415.1 uncultured Cytophagales bacterium
GACTTTTTCAATTCAGAATATCAAAACGAAATTGAGAAAGAAGTAAAGAGTAAAATCAAATTAGAATCGTCTAATTTATGCCGTTTTAACGACTATAAGCAGCTTTTTGAAGTAGATTATATTGAGATATATCTTTTACAAGAAACTCATTTGATAGACAATTATTCTGTATTAATTGACAATCCTATATCAGTAGAATACATTGATACCGAAGCAACAAACGAAACAAAAAACGCTTGTATTTCTATCAATGATATTGAAATGAGTATTGAAAATAAGATTGCAGACCTTTGTAAAAACGATTTTAAGGTACTTTGTAAAGCCGTTCACACCCAAACCAAAGATATTAGCCATTTGCAGCCGAAAACCTTTAGAGAGATACGAAATGAATGTATAGAGAAAGAAAATGAGATATTTTTGAATGATTACGAATTGTTAGCAGCCGAAAATATTTTGATAAAATACTTCTCATTAATCAAAATAGCAAAATTTGAAAAGGTAATTGAAACTTTGATTGTAGAAAATGAGAAAACTGGTTTGTTAGAATTTGCCAAAACTTCTACTTACTTCAAACTCAAAACGAATCTACAAATTGACTACCTTTTATCTATTCCAAAACCTACTATTTTAGAAAAGACAGAACTAAAATTACTGGAAAAGAGAATTTGTAAGATTGAAAGGAACGCATCAAAACCTATCAGTTTGAAGGATTTACACAAAGAAGTAAATAAACGAGTTCCTAATGAATTGCAAATCAGTATTCAGTATCTAAATGTTTTGATAGATAGGTTTTTTGATTATGAAAGTGAAAGAAATAGCAGCCGAAAAACTGTATTAATTCTGACTAAAAAGCAAGACTAAAATGTACCATCTACTTGCATAAGTTTTATAAGCAATATTATACAAGTAGATGGTTCACTAAAACACCTCAAAAACAGCCTTTACAGTATCGTAAGCATTGATTTTGAAGGTAGTAGTAAAAAAGTTAGTAACAGTTTTTAAAACGCCTTCAAATAGCCAAAAATCACACTAAAAGATGACTATTTTCAGTTCTAAGAAAAGCACTTTGAATTTTCAAAGTCCATTGAATAAAATTTGAGTGTAATTAAGTGCAAAAAAGTGATCGTTTTTGAGTAGTTTTTATGGTGTAAAGTTCGTTTAGATAGAATAGGAATAGATTTGATAGTTTGAACAAGTGCATTTTTTGCACTTGTTTGTAGTGAAATGATAGATTAATAATATAGGTTCTGACTAAGGTTTTAGGTAGGTTTTAGGTAGGTTCTGTATAAGGTTACCTTGCTTATAGCTAGGTTACGAACATTAAGAGCAAGCTCAAAACAAGGTTTTTTGAAGGTTTTAGATAGGTTTAAATTGATAATTATAACAATAAATAAAATGAACACAGTAGTAAAAGAGAGCGAAATAATAGTCTATATAAAGATAGAACTATCATTGATAGAGGATAAAATAAAGTACTATCAGAACGATTTGAGTATCAATAAAAAGGATAGCAAATACTTTAATTTGGTGGAAAATCTCAACAATCAAAAGGAAATAGTCAGCAGGATTTTAAAAGTTTCTCAAAATCTAATGAAGGAATAAAAGACAGTATTTTTTATATATTTTGAATCAAAACCAAATTTACAAGATGGACACAATAACAGAAAAAGAAGCTAAAACCGTAAAACTTCTCAAATCTGAATTAGAGTTAGTAGAAAATCAATTAATTGCATACAAAGAGGGTTCACACCCTGACTTATGGATAATGAGTAGAAAAGAAAAATCTTCTTATGATATGAATAGAGAAGTTTTGAAAGCACAAAAAAATCTATTGGTACGGATTATAGCGACAGCCGAAGCAATAATTTACTAATTGCTAAAAAAATAGGTAAAATGTTTTCTATATTTGCATAGTCAAAAAAAGTACTTGCTTATTCCTTTTTTGGCGTGTATTCATTTCATTTGTAGATATAGAAAGAACAGACTAATTAATTTTAGTCTGTTTTTTTATGCGAAAACCTCAAATACTTACAAGACTGAAAAAATTTTGATGGACTGAGAGCTGCACCAAATCCAACAGGCGCATTTTTCAAAAAGTACCTTCATTGAATGTAAATGCACTTTCCTATTTTTGGCTAATTTTCTACTGGTTAATTTCCTTCTATTTCCTTACTTCAAAATTACGGTCTTACTTGACAGTCAGAAAAACGATTATAGCCACTACTAACAGAATTATCATTACAGCACTTGCAATAGTAAATCCATTATCATTTTTTTGGTCTGTTTGTCCTGGTGCAACTTCTTTCTTTTGGCTAACCTTTTCAGATAACAACAAAGTAGAAGTATCAATTTTTCTTTCCATTCCATCAAAACGGTTTTGCAGCGTTTGGATAATACTGTTTTGTTCGTACTGTCTTTGAAGGAGTTTATCAATTTGGCTACTCTTATCATTCAGTTGTTTGTCTTTCTCAATGATTTGAGATTGTAGGAACTCGTTTTGAGATTTGAGAGCCGTTACCAATTCATTACTATTTTCCTTTTCCTTTTTTGGTTCTGTACTGGTCTGTATTCCTATACTTTCCTTTTGTGGTTCGGTTGTGTTCGGTTCGGTGTTCACACGTGTTCGGTTTTCCTTTGCAGAACTTGAAACACGCTTTTCATATTTACTTTCCAATAATTCCACACTAATAAGGAACATACTATTTTCTTTGCGTATGTTCTTAGTATCAATGTTTTTATTAGCCAAACGAGTAAGAGCCGTTTTACTGGTCTTATAAATTTTTACAGATTTTGATATTGGTAGATATTCCATAAATCAAAAGTAAATAATTATTTTGGTTCACACGTGTTCGGCTTATGGTTCACACGTGTTCACACAATAATTTCTTTACTAAAATTCAGATTTTTTATAACAGAAAATTATAACAGCCTTCAAAAGTGGGAAATATCATGAAGAACCAATTATTTACTACTAAAGAGATTTTAGCCAAAATTTGAGCTAAAAACTATAACAAATCACATAATTTTCTATTTATAAGATGTTACATTTTAAAGAAAATTGATAAAAGTTTTAAAGATGTTATGACTTTTAAAGTTAGTTTTCCTATCTTTGCTTATATCAATTTGAAACACACTAAAATCAAAACGAAAATGGAAAGAGTAGGAAAAACAGTCAGAATGTTATTAACAGAATCTGAATTGGAGCAACTAGAGAGTTTAGCAAAGTACGAACAAAGAAGCCTATCAAATATGGTTTCAATTATCGTTTCTGAATATTTAGAAAAAAAGAAAGCTGAAAAAGAAAATCTAACCAAACTATAAGACAAAAAAATGGACTTGAAAGCCGAACCGTTCCAAAACAGAAACCAAAAACCAATAACAGAATGGACGCACAAATAAAAATAACTCCAAAAATAGACAGCTCCGAAAATGAGTTTTATAATGTTCTTTCGCACTTTTCAGAATCCGAAATACAGTTTTTGACAAATAAGGTGCAGGAGGAAATGGAAAGCGAAAATGAGAAAATTATAAAAATTCATTTCTCAATGTTTGGCAAAAATAATGAAGCACATCTAAACATTAAGGTAGGAACGCATTCAGAAAATACTTTTTTTCAAACAATAGATACTGGTTTTGTCAGTTTACGACTTACCAATATTGTGATTGAATACCCTCAAATACAGTCAGATAGACAGGGTTTGGCAAGTAAAAGCAGTATCAAAAACTATTTAGAATTATTCAATAAATAGACAAAAAGAAAGGACTTGAAAGGCTTACACCTCAAAAGTCAATATGTATCTATAATCAATTTTTAATCAATCAAATTTATTATTATGAAAAAGAAAGAACTGGAATTACTCAAAAAAAGTCAGTTATTTAATATTATACACCCTATTAGTGAACATTTAGGCTTTATGGATTTGTCAGAATGGAAATTATTAGAGAGCCGTTTACAGCCTTCAAAAAATGGTTATGTTGTATCAGAACTTGAATATCAAGAAGTTAGGGACTTTATTACACGTCATTTTAGTTGGGAGTTTGATTTGGTTTACTCTATACAACATAAAAAAGATTTACCCCTTTTTGAATGTATATTAAATGAAAAAAGTAAATTAATTCTTACAATATTATTCAACGAACACAAAACAATTTTATACCCTATCAATTCAAAAGAAGCTATCAATATTATTGAAAATTTGATACTACCTTATAATAAAAAAGTAGCTTAGAATAGCCAAAAAAAAGAGCCGTATCTATTGCAAGTAGATAACGGCTCATATTCAAATTTAAACCAATTCAGTACCAACCAAACCAATTAAAAATGAACTTCTTTAATTTCATTAAAAAAGGCACTAATAAGCAATTAGAAAGCCTTAAAGATAGTGCAATATACGATATTGCAGCCGAAAAGTTAGAGCCAAAAAGTTACGCACAATTAGCAAAACCGTTGTATTTGCTTAGTCAATACTTTTCAGTTGCTTATCACTTAATTTCCTTTGTAGTGGCTATTATAGGTATTATAATCTTTGCCTTACAATTAGATAGTATCCTACAAAAAACTATCCTTATAGTTCTTTCTTTCCTACTTTTGGCTATTGTAGAAATAGCCAAAAGTAACGCATCAAATACCGTTTTTTCCTCCGTTGCAAGAAAAGAGAATCCTAACAAATTATTTCTTATAGTCTTACTGGTTACGACTGTTTTTAGTTTTGTTACAAGCGTTTGGAGTGCAAAAGAAAGCATTTATTTTGCAAGTACAAACTCTAAATTCTCTAATTTGGACACCTTACAAAATAGCCAAATAGACAGTATAAACAACCTTTTTGCTACTCAAATTAGTAGTATAGAAACGAGTTTGAAGGCAAGCCAAAACACACTACAAACCACAAAAAATAAGTGGTTACGAATAGCCACAAACAAAGATATACAAGACAGTCAAAACAGCCTTACAAACGTGTTAGAACGTAAAGAAAAGGCTTTACAGTCCATAACCTCAAATACAGAAAGTAGCAAAGGAAAAACAGACCAAAAAGGAAAAGAAATAGCAATCTTTGCAGCCGTCCTATTTGCTATTTTTGAGTTACTGAATTTGGTTTGTTACTGGTTTGTCTATCAATATTATCAGTCTTGCTTATTGGAAAACAACTTGCCAAACGAGCCAAACGAGCAGAGCCAAACGGACACCGTAACAGCAGCCGTAAACAGAGCTTTACAAAACCTTCATTTGAGCTTTCCAAATCCTACACAAACGCATGACGTAACAGCAACCGTAACAGCAAACGTAAAACCGAGCTTTACAGCCGTTCAAAACGAGCCAAAAAAGATAGGTTTTCAGTTTGGTAATGGTAGCCAAAAAACAGCACACGTTACGCAAAACGAGCCAAAAACAGAACAAAAAACAGAGCTTTCAAAAGGCAATAAAATTTGTCAGTACGACGGTTGTAAAAAGGCTTATACCTACAAAGTTCATAATCAAAAATTTTGTTCTGAAAAGTGCCGTATCAATAACTGGAATCAAAAAACTGGTAAAAAATTCATAAAAGGAAAGGGGGGCGCAAATGCTTAATAATATTCAACTTTCTCAATGCAATTTTGTAATAAATATCAATTCTCAAATTAGAGATATTACACAAAGTCAAAACTCAAATATAATCAGTAATTCAAAAAACGTTTCAAAAGTCAATCAAAATCAAAACTCAAATTCTTTAGAATCTGAATATCTAAAAAAAGAGATTGAATTTTTAAAAATTCAATTAGAGTTTTCTCAAAATTTGATTGAAAAATTATTGACTGGAAAGGGGGGCGTAAATGCTTAATTACAGCAAAGAAACGCATCAAAAACAGATTTTAGAAAGTGCAATCAATACTTTGTCAGATAGCATAAATAATGCACGCAATGAAGTGAATAAGAAGTATTTGAGCAAAGATATTTCTCTTTATGAAATGACTAACCAATTATTTATTTTTGACTTTATCCAAAAGTTTTTGGAGGAAAATTTGGCTAAAAATGGTCTGACTGGTTTATTAGATTTGTACGAAAATTTCCCTTTTCCTTTGAAACAAGACTTTGAAAATTTCAACTCTATTCGTTTTTTCCTTTGCAGCATGATAGGCACAAAGGAAATAGGAAACGAGTTTGAAAACTTCAAAAATGAAGGAATTTAGACAAACGAGCAGCCGAAAAAGATAGTATTCGAAAAAATACTATCTTTTTTTATAGTGTTATTAATTTATGTGATTTGTTTATAGTTTTTACTAAAATGAAGTCATAAAAGCCGTTTTATAATGTTGTTTTTTGATATAAACAGCCTAATTAATGCAATCTAACACTATATTTTTAAGGCGAATTTCACAGGAGGAAAAACTTAAACTTTCTCAAATCAAATATTTCTTTCTATTTTTGACTATTGCATAGAACAAAAAGGCAATAAAAAAACCTTCAGTATTTCGCAGTACTGAAGGCTTAGAATTTCTTAAAAATTGATGTTTGTAAATAGTCTTTAAGAATTGTTTAGGTGTTTTTTGTTCTCAAACTTATGTAGAAAGGCAATTTCTACACTTATTTTTAAACAGTTTTTACTTTGTGAAACGAGTAAAACGAATTAGTACCAAGACAAATGATACAAGACAAAAGTACAAAAGGCTTTCCAAAATACGAAATTTGGAAACAAGATTTTGAAAGCGCAATCAGTAAAGATTACGATTATTCCGACCAATGGCTTCATATTGGAATAGATACCAATAATAAGAGCCGTAAACAGTTTGGCAATGATAATACTTCTTTGTTTAAAAACAGCAAAGGAAAGTATAAAGTAAAAGTTCACAATTCAAGTGAAGGGGCGCAAAGTCCGTATAATTACGCAAAAGAATATTTAGGCTATTTAGATACATTTCAAAACTTCATTTGTGAAGTCTATAACCTACCTAAATACGATGATTTATTTAGTAGTAATACAAATACTACTAAAATACAAAAAGTCGCTTACAAGCCTTTTAAATCAGTAATAAAGCAAAAGAGTAAAAAAACTAATAAGATAGTCAGTTTTGAAGTTCGTACAGCTTCTAAATTTGATTTGAATGTTACTGAATACCTTACCAAAAAAGCCGAAATTTCTACACTTCATTTGAGAGAAAATAATATCTTTCAAATCAAAAAAGCTAGTAAAAAATACGATACTGGTTATAGTTCTGTTATGGAATCTAGTTTGCTTTTTGGTATTCGTTTGGAAAATTCAGAATGTTTCAAAGTCATTGATAAGAGAGCCAAAAAAATAAACTGGTTTCCTAACTTAGATTATGCACGTTCAAACGGTCTTTTACCTTCAAATTATACGTATAGTTTAGGTATTGATACGTTTGTTTCAAGTCAAGATTATGCGTTTTTGGTAGGGGGTGAAATGGATTTTGCAGCCCTCAAAACTAATCATATTCAGAACGTTTTTACAGTTGGTAACGAAACAAGTAACTTATCTGAATACGTCCTAAATAAACTCAAAAACAAAGGAATAAAGACTGTTTTTGTGATTTATGATACTGACTTTACTGGTGTCAAAAACAGCGTAAAACTACACAATACGACAAAAAACGGTATCACTTTCAAAAGAGTAGAATTGCCAAAACTCAAAAGGCAATCATTCAGATACAACAAACAAAAAGAAGTCTTTGAATATGCCTATTCAGATACTACTTATAAAATCATTCCTTCAAATTCAGAAACCGAAAAGCCTAATCAAAATGATATTTGTGATTATTTGGGTAAGTACGGTTTTGATTGTGAATTGAAAGAAGTTTTGACAAACTATTCAGAACCAATAACACCCCCAAAACCTCAATTTAAGTATGATTATACGCTTTACATTGATAGGTTTTTAGGTTCTGACTTATTGAATGACAAAACTATTTTCAATGCAATAACGAGCCAAAAAACCGTACTTATAAAAAGTGATACAGGTACCGGGAAAAGTACGACAGCATTAGAATTAGCTCGTTTTTTTAGTGGTTTCTTAGGTAAGAAAATCATTTTTGCAGCTCCTCGCAATTCAATAGCAACCCAACAAGCAGCCCAAAATGATAAATTGTTGTTCGTTTCTAACACGTTTGAAAGCAGTATTGATACTTTTCTGAATGACTTGCAAAAGAATGATATTTTGTACTGTAATTTTGATAATTTAGAACGTTTGACAGAGTTTTTAAAGCTAAAAAGCATTGATTTTTATACCATAATAGACGAACCACACTTATTACAATCCGATGCAAGTTTTCGCAAAAACGTTGTAAAGAGCGTGTTTAGGGTTATTGAAAATAACGATACACTTCTTTTGACAGCAACACCAAAAAAATTACATTTTAAAACCTTCAAAATCAATGTAGTAGCTACCAAAAAGAAAGCCTATCAAAATAGTAATGTTTATGTAGGTAATGGAAAAAAGGCTATTCAAAAGGCTATTGATATAATTGTGAATGGAAAAGAGAATGATAAAAGTGCCTTATTACTTCTTAATTCAATGAAAACTATTAGGAAAATTCAATTAACACTTAAAAAATACGATATAGATTGTTACGTTTTTTCCTCCAAACAACTAACAGATAACGAACAAATTGAATATTCACAATTTTTAGAAAATGGTACTTTTGTTTTCAAAAAGAATGAAAAAAAGCGAGTTGTTTTAGGTACGTCATGCATTGCGACAGGATTAAATTTTATTTCAGAAACAGATATTGATACTATCAATTTCAATCAACAAAACGGCTTTAATAACATAGAAAACAAACAATTTAAGGCAAGAATTAGAAATTATGAATCAATTAATGTTCAAAATCATATCATTACGCCTTCACTAAACAAAAAGGAAAATTTAGATACATTTGATTTTGATGGAATGGTAAAGAGAGCCGTAAAGTATTGTGAAGTTTTCAATCAGCTTTATGAAAGTGAATCAAAAAAAGAAGTAAAAAGTCAAATCAAATTAGAGTGCAGCTCCCTATGTTATTTCAATGAATCCACACAATTATTTGAAGTGGATTATATAGAAATACATCTTTTATATGAAAAACATTTGATTGAAAACTATTCTATTTTGATTGAAAACCCTCTATCTATTGAATACATAGACACCGAAACAAAAACAGAAACCGAAACATCATGCAAAGAAGTAAATCAGATACAAAACGATACTGAAAATACTATATCAGAACTTTACAAAAACGATTTTAAAGCCCTTTGTAAAGCCGTACACACACAAACAAAAGATATTAGTTATTTGCAGCCCAAAACGTTTAGAGAATGCGTAAATGAAGAGAATATAAATGAAATAGTCTTGAATAGTCTTGAATTGTTTGCAGCCGAGCAACTACTAACAAAACACTTTTCTCTAATCAAAATAGCTAGTTTTCAGAAAGTTAAAGATACATTGATTACTGAAAACGATAAGACTGGATTACTACAATTTACCAAAACTTCTACTTACTTCAAACTCAAAACTAGCATTCAAATTGAATATCTTTTATCCATTCCAAAACCTACTATTTTACAAAAAACAGAAATAGGATTACTACATAAAAGAATCAATAAGATTGAAAAAAATACATCAAATCCTATTAGTTTGAAGGATTTACACAAAGAAGTAAATAAACGAGTTCCTTTGGAATTTCAAATAAGTATGCAGTATTTGAGTGTCTTATTAGATAAGTTTTTTACAAAAGAGAAACCAAAAGAGAAACCAAAAGAGAAACCAAAAGAGAAACCAAAAGAGAAACCAAAAAGAAAAATTCTATTTATAATCAGTAGAAAAGACACTTAAAATTTACAATCTATTTGCATAAGTTTTATAAGCCATATTATACAAGTAGATTGTACAAAAATACACTTCAAAAACAGCCTTTACAATAGCGTAAAGGCATATTTTTAAAGAATTTGATAAGAAGTTAAAGACACGTTTTTAAAGGTCTTGAAAAGGTCTTGAATACAGCCAAAAACAAGTACAATCAATGTACTTTGAATTTTCAAAGTCCATTGAATTGTCAGTACAATTAAGTGCAAAATTTGGCTATGTTCTGGAGTGTTACGAATCTGAAAAGTTCGTTTTGAGTAAATAGAGGTGGATTTGATAGTTTTAGAAGTGCCTTATTTTGCATTTAATTGTAATGGACTGATAAAAAAAGGTTTTAGATAGTTTAAATTGATAGTTATAAATACAAATAATAATGAGTACAGCAGCAAAAGAAAGCGAAATAGTGGTTTATATTAAGATAGAACTATCATTGATAGAGGATAAAATAAAGTACTATCAGAACGATTTGAGTATCAATAAAAAGGATAGCAAATACTTTAATTTGGTGGAAAATCTCAACAATCAAAAGGAAATAGTCAGCAGGATTTTAAAAGTTTCTCAAAATCTAATGAAGGAATAAAAGACAGTATTTTTTATATATTTTGAATCAAAACCAAATTTACAAGATGGACACAATAACAGAAAAAGAAGCTAAAACCGTAAAACTTCTCAAATCTGAATTAGAGTTAGTAGAAAATCAATTAATTGCATACAAAGAGGGTTCACACCCTGACTTATGGATAATGAGTAGAAAAGAAAAATCTTCTTATGATATGAATAGAGAAGTTTTGAAAGCACAAAAAAATCTATTGGTACGGATTATAGCGACAGCCGAAGCAATAATTTACTAATTGCTAAAAAAATAGGTAAAATGTTTTCTATATTTGCATAGTCAAAAAAAGTACTTGCTTATTCCTTTTTTGGCGTGTATTCATTTCATTTGTAGATATAGAAAGAACAGACTAATTAATTTTAGTCTGTTTTTTTATGCGAAAACCTCAAATACTTACAAGACTGAAAAAATTTTGATGGACTGAGAGCTGCACCAAATCCAACAGGCGCATTTTTCAAAAAGTACCTTCATTGAATGTAAATGCACTTTCCTATTTTTGGCTAATTTTCTACTGGTTAATTTCCTTCTATTTCCTTACTTCAAAATTACGGTCTTACTTGACAGTCAGAAAAACGATTATAGCCACTACTAACAGAATTATCATTACAGCACTTGCAATAGTAAATCCATTATCATTTTTTTGGTCTGTTTGTCCTGGTGCAACTTCTTTCTTTTGGCTAACCTTTTCAGATAACAACAAAGTAGAAGTATCAATTTTTCTTTCCATTCCATCAAAACGGTTTTGCAGCGTTTGGATAATACTGTTTTGTTCGTACTGTCTTTGAAGGAGTTTATCAATTTGGCTACTCTTATCATTCAGTTGTTTGTCTTTCTCAATGATTTGAGATTGTAGGAACTCGTTTTGAGATTTGAGAGCCGTTACCAATTCATTACTATTTTCCTTTTCCTTTTTTGGTTCTGTACTGGTCTGTATTCCTATACTTTCCTTTTGTGGTTCGGTTGTGTTCGGTTCGGTGTTCACACGTGTTCGGTTTTCCTTTGCAGAACTTGAAACACGCTTTTCATATTTACTTTCCAATAATTCCACACTAATAAGGAACATACTATTTTCTTTGCGTATGTTCTTAGTATCAATGTTTTTATTAGCCAAACGAGTAAGAGCCGTTTTACTGGTCTTATAAATTTTTACAGATTTTGATATTGGTAGATATTCCATAAATCAAAAGTAAATAATTATTTTGGTTCACACGTGTTCGGCTTATGGTTCACACGTGTTCACACAATAATTTCTTTACTAAAATTCAGATTTTTTATAACAGAAAATTATAACAGCCTTCAAAAGTGGGAAATATCATGAAGAACCAATTATTTACTACTAAAGAGATTTTAGCCAAAATTTGAGCTAAAAACTATAACAAATCACATAATTTTCTATTTATAAGATGTTACATTTTAAAGAAAATTGATAAAAGTTTTAAAGATGTTATGACTTTTAAAGTTAGTTTTCCTATCTTTGCTTATATCAATTTGAAACACACTAAAATCAAAACGAAAATGGAAAGAGTAGGAAAAACAGTCAGAATGTTATTAACAGAATCTGAATTGGAGCAACTAGAGAGTTTAGCAAAGTACGAACAAAGAAGCCTATCAAATATGGTTTCAATTATCGTTTCTGAATATTTAGAAAAAAAGAAAGCTGAAAAAGAAAATCTAACCAAACTATAAGACAAAAAAATGGACTTGAAAGCCGAACCGTTCCAAAACAGAAACCAAAAACCAATAACAGAATGGACGCACAAATAAAAATAACTCCAAAAATAGACAGCTCCGAAAATGAGTTTTATAATGTTCTTTCGCACTTTTCAGAATCCGAAATACAGTTTTTGACAAATAAGGTGCAGGAGGAAATGGAAAGCGAAAATGAGAAAATTATAAAAATTCATTTCTCAATGTTTGGCAAAAATAATGAAGCACATCTAAACATTAAGGTAGGAACGCATTCAGAAAATACTTTTTTTCAAACAATAGATACTGGTTTTGTCAGTTTACGACTTACCAATATTGTGATTGAATACCCTCAAATACAGTCAGATAGACAGGGTTTGGCAAGTAAAAGCAGTATCAAAAACTATTTAGAATTATTCAATAAATAGACAAAAAGAAAGGACTTGAAAGGCTTACACCTCAAAAGTCAATATGTATCTATAATCAATTTTTAATCAATCAAATTTATTATTATGAAAAAGAAAGAACTGGAATTACTCAAAAAAAGTCAGTTATTTAATATTATACACCCTATTAGTGAACATTTAGGCTTTATGGATTTGTCAGAATGGAAATTATTAGAGAGCCGTTTACAGCCTTCAAAAAATGGTTATGTTGTATCAGAACTTGAATATCAAGAAGTTAGGGACTTTATTACACGTCATTTTAGTTGGGAGTTTGATTTGGTTTACTCTATACAACATAAAAAAGATTTACCCCTTTTTGAATGTATATTAAATGAAAAAAGTAAATTAATTCTTACAATATTATTCAACGAACACAAAACAATTTTATACCCTATCAATTCAAAAGAAGCTATCAATATTATTGAAAATTTGATACTACCTTATAATAAAAAAGTAGCTTAGAATAGCCAAAAAAAAGAGCCGTATCTATTGCAAGTAGATAACGGCTCATATTCAAATTTAAACCAATTCAGTACCAACCAAACCAATTAAAAATGAACTTCTTTAATTTCATTAAAAAAGGCACTAATAAGCAATTAGAAAGCCTTAAAGATAGTGCAATATACGATATTGCAGCCGAAAAGTTAGAGCCAAAAAGTTACGCACAATTAGCAAAACCGTTGTATTTGCTTAGTCAATACTTTTCAGTTGCTTATCACTTAATTTCCTTTGTAGTGGCTATTATAGGTATTATAATCTTTGCCTTACAATTAGATAGTATCCTACAAAAAACTATCCTTATAGTTCTTTCTTTCCTACTTTTGGCTATTGTAGAAATAGCCAAAAGTAACGCATCAAATACCGTTTTTTCCTCCGTTGCAAGAAAAGAGAATCCTAACAAATTATTTCTTATAGTCTTACTGGTTACGACTGTTTTTAGTTTTGTTACAAGCGTTTGGAGTGCAAAAGAAAGCATTTATTTTGCAAGTACAAACTCTAAATTCTCTAATTTGGACACCTTACAAAATAGCCAAATAGACAGTATAAACAACCTTTTTGCTACTCAAATTAGTAGTATAGAAACGAGTTTGAAGGCAAGCCAAAACACACTACAAACCACAAAAAATAAGTGGTTACGAATAGCCACAAACAAAGATATACAAGACAGTCAAAACAGCCTTACAAACGTGTTAGAACGTAAAGAAAAGGCTTTACAGTCCATAACCTCAAATACAGAAAGTAGCAAAGGAAAAACAGACCAAAAAGGAAAAGAAATAGCAATCTTTGCAGCCGTCCTATTTGCTATTTTTGAGTTACTGAATTTGGTTTGTTACTGGTTTGTCTATCAATATTATCAGTCTTGCTTATTGGAAAACAACTTGCCAAACGAGCCAAACGAGCAGAGCCAAACGGACACCGTAACAGCAGCCGTAAACAGAGCTTTACAAAACCTTCATTTGAGCTTTCCAAATCCTACACAAACGCATGACGTAACAGCAACCGTAACAGCAAACGTAAAACCGAGCTTTACAGCCGTTCAAAACGAGCCAAAAAAGATAGGTTTTCAGTTTGGTAATGGTAGCCAAAAAACAGCACACGTTACGCAAAACGAGCCAAAAACAGAACAAAAAACAGAGCTTTCAAAAGGCAATAAAATTTGTCAGTACGACGGTTGTAAAAAGGCTTATACCTACAAAGTTCATAATCAAAAATTTTGTTCTGAAAAGTGCCGTATCAATAACTGGAATCAAAAAACTGGTAAAAAATTCATAAAAGGAAAGGGGGGCGCAAATGCTTAATAATATTCAACTTTCTCAATGCAATTTTGTAATAAATATCAATTCCAAAACTGGAAATATTACCCAAAATCAATATGGAAATTCTGATCCGAATTTAGAAAATACTTTTCTGAAAAAAGAGATTGAATTTTTAAGAAGTCAATTAGAATTTTCACAAAACTTAATACAAAAACTTTTGACTGGAAAGGAGGGTATAAATGCGTAATTACAGCAACTTAGAACACAAAAAACAGATTATTCAAGATGCAATTACTTCATTGTCAAAAAGCATAGATAAGGCACGTAAACAAGTGAATAAGAAGTATTTAGATAAGGAAATTAGTTTGTACGAACTGACTAACCAACTATTTATATTTGACTTTTTCGAAAAGTTCCTTTGTGAGAATTTAGAGAAAAATGAGAATGGTTTTCTTTCTCTTTTATCGCTATATGAAAATTATCCTTTTCCTACAAAAAAAGATAGTGAGAGTTTTAACTCGTTACGCTTTTTTCTTTGTAGTATGGTAGGTTCTGACAGATTAGAATCTGAATTGGAAAACTTCAAAAGTGAAGGAATTTAGACAAACGAAACAAAAAAATAAACTATCTTAAAAAATAGTTTATTTTTTTTCTTTTCGCAATCCACGTACTTATAAGGCTATATAGGTAGGTATATGACTTTAGATTTTATAAAAAAAGTGCAAACTACGTATATATAACGCTATATTTTACATATCTTAATTTAACAGTAAGAAGATTTTGAAAACCGTAATTTCTTTATTTCAAATCTTATTTCTATTTTTGACTATTGCATAGAACAAAAAGGCAATAAAAAAACCTTCAGTATTTTGCGATACTGAAGGTTTAGAATTTCTTAAAAATTTGATGTTTGTAAGTATTTTTTAAGAATTGTTTAGGTGTTTTTTGTTCTCAAACTTATGTAGAAGTTGCAACCTCTACACTTATTTTTAAACGATGTTTTGACTTATGAGAGAGTTAAAACGAATTAGTACAAAGACAAATG
>CAKZOK010000022.1 GCA_937136415.1 uncultured Cytophagales bacterium
TGCATGCAATACAAACATAGCATTATCTTGAAATGTTTGAAGTGAAAAATTTGTACCATAACCTCCACGAAGAGAGCCAGTAGTAGGGTATCTAGTACCATTGTCATTTTCATAATGGTAAAACCAATCTACACCATAACCTGTAACTGGAGTATTAATAAGGTTTGCTTCAAAAAGAGTATATCCACTACATAACACTGTGTTATCATTTGGTGTAGTTATTATAGGATTAGAAAAATTACTTGTAGCCAAAACTGTATAAGTTCCAAATTCATTCAAATTTTGATTTCTACGCACTCTCAAATATAAACGATTTGGGTTATTAATAATATCACAAGGAATAGAAATTTGCCACCTCATTTGATTTGGAACAGTAGAGGAAACAATACGACTTAATAGCTGTGTTTCAACAGAAAGCCCTCTATCTTCGCCTGCATTAAAGACTTCAATATCTTCTATGAAATTAGCAATTGTAGATTCTACTGTAATTACATAATCTTCTAAAACTCCGTTTGGAGGCATTTCAATATGAATCCAATCTTGTTGATCTATTACTTCATCATAGATGTTTTTGTGAAAAGTGTGAAGTTGTGGAACATTCAATTGTAATATATGTTCTTGTTCTAATCCACGCCTATTGGTACTCAATGCACCACTAATAGTATTATTAGGTTCATAAATATCTACTTGTCTTCCATGTAGATCTATTTTCCATCTTCCTGACCTTCCTCTAGGTGTATTTTTTAAATGCCACCACATAGCCCCTACTTGGTCTTTTGTAAATGTAGAACGACACTCTCTACTATTAAAAGGTAGATAAGCCATATAGTTATTTCCAAGAGGACGAAAACGTGCACCCCAATAATCTCTCTCATCATCATCATACCTACAATTTGCAGCATCATAATCGTGTTCACTCATATCTGGGTCGGCTTCTGTATCACATAGAAAATCTCCTGTATAAGAACAACGAGGTTTGATGGGCAACCAAGAAAAATTTACAGGAAAAACCAAACAAGCAGGGTCGCCTGTTGCACCACGAGTTACAGGCTCACGCAAACAATAAGTACCACCACGACTACCTGCTGTAAACTGATGAGTGTGCCATAATCCAAAATAATGTCCCAACTCGTGTGCCATACTGGTAGCTCCACGTACACCAGCATATCTATCACGTGTGAGTGTAATAAATTCTTTTAAACCTCCATTAAAATAACTCCTTCCGTCGGTGGTAATATACACATTGACAGCCTTATCGTCGTAATAAGCAGAATTTCCAGAACCTGCCAAAAACAGCAAGATACGTGCAGCAGACGGAGAGGTATTGCGAAAAACTACTGGTCTTGCCTCCTTCATATAAAACTGAATACCTGAAGGAACTTCGGTGCTACGAAAAGCATCATTAGCATCATCTACTAAGCGTTGGAGATCTAATTCTTGAGGTAAACTAGGTTGAATTCCATCGTTCAATAAATCTAAAGGATCGGGGTTATTACCAGTAGTAAAAATCCAAAATTTAATAGGAATACGCCATCTTATATCAGGTACGATACGAGAATATTAAGAGGGAATTCCATCTACTGCTCTAACACTATCCATAAAGGTAGGTAGATAATCAGGATTACCAAACCATGGTAAGTTAGCTGCTTCTTGTATATCAATATCAGGGGTAGCACATTCTTGTGCCTTCGATAAATTAACATTAAAAAGTAATAGAAAAATTAAAAGTAGTTTATTTAGGTTTAGCAATTGATCCTCCAAGATTAAAAGGTATGTTTTCATTTTCGTTAATTAAGTTGTTGTTATAAAAAAATTTACCATAATTCATGACATTGTTGCAGTCAATTTTTTTGAGTTTAAATTCAACTCTAATAGTGTCTGTATCTTGGTGAGAAAGATATAAATAGTATTGTTTTACTATATCCTCCCTTCTTGGGGTACTTCGGTCTATAAGAGTAAAGAAACATCTACCTCCTACATCAGCCGAAAAATCATCAACTAAAATATAGTTTTCATCGTAGAGTTTTACACTATCTTCATGTATGTACCCAAAAGCACCAATAGCAGGTTGCCAGTTATCAGGTGTAGGCTGCCACCTTAAACTGAAATATACTTGTTCTGTTCCATCGTCGTAGTCTCCAAACTGGTCACCACATTTATCACTACAACTACAAAAGGAAAGCATCGCCATCCAAACAGCTATTAATTGTATTTTTTTCATAATAAACAAATTGGTTATTGAAATTAATAAATTGCACAAAGCATAAATGTAGAGGTTTATTTGATAATAATGCACTTTTTATGATAAAATTTCTTGATTTTGTAATAATATAGACAAAAAAATAAAGCTAGATGCCTTTAGATTCAGCAGTAAAATACAATAATTGATAAAATCTAATAAGATGTTAATTCTACTTATTTAGTAAATTGCAGAGTAAATAATTTATACCAAAAAACTTTTTTTGAAGTTATATAAGTTCAAGTATAATTCTAAAAAAATATTCTGAGAAACCTAAAAAGACAAAATGAAATCTACTACTCCTTTTTTATCAATTATTATTTTATTTTTTACAATGAATTGTTTTTTTTCTTCTTGTAATAATGAAGAAGATAGTTTCATTCCAAAACCTTATGGTTATTTCAGAATTGAGCTTCCAGAAAAGAGTTATCAAAAATTAGAAGGTGATTTTCCATATTCTTTTGAGCATTCAAAATATGCAAAAGTAGTAAAAAATGAAAGTCAATATGCTGAAGATTATTGGATTACACTAAAATACGAACCTATAAGTATGGCAGAAATTCATATCACTTACAAAGAAATAAAAAACGAACCCAAACTTTTTATGGAATATGTAAATGATGCCCACAAAATTACTTTTAATGAAATAAATACAGCTCGCTCTTCAGCCATTGACCAAGTAATTGATTCAAAAAAGGGCAACGGAATTGTCTTTACTATTTCAGAAGGCGAAGTTCCGACTGTCTTTAATTATTGGGTTTCGGATTCTTCAACACACTTTTTAAGAGCTGCTATGTATGTTCCGACCTCTAATCAAAATGATTCGCTTGCACCAATTTTGAAATATACAAAAGATGATATGATGCACATGTTGAAAACTTTTGAGTGGAAAACAAATAATTAAATTGATATAAATCAATACAAATTCAAATTTCTATTCTCAAAAATAAAAAAATTGTGTATCTTACCACAAGGAATATTTTTATTTGTAAAAAACAACAGAATACAACTCTGTTTTACATAATACTTTTTGAATGGCAACTTATCATACTGTACAGAGTGGCGACACACTTTGGGGAATTTCTAGAAAATATAAAATCTCGGTAAATGAAATCCGACAAATTAATAACATGTCAAGTGCTAGTCTTTCATTAGGGCAGCGTTTGCAGGTTAGTGTGGCTACTCCTGTTTATTCTGGAGCAACAGCCACGGCTTCTTCTCCCAATCCTTCTTTTTATACTGTACAGGCTGGTGATTCGCTTTGGAGAATTGCTTCTAAGCTCAACACTTCGGTAAATGAAATAAAGGCTCTAAATAACCTAACTTCAAATGCACTTTCTTTGGGACAACAGCTCAAAGTTAGTGGAAGTAATTCTTACGCTGCACCTGTTGTAACTCCTACCATTCAGACCAATTCGCCTACAATAGTCAAAGCACCTGTTTTTGTTCCTCGTCCTAGTTATGTTGTGCAGGCTGGCGACAGTATGTGGAGAGTTTCTCAAAAAGTAGGTATTTCTGTTAAAGAATTAAAAGGAATTAATAATCTAAAAAGCAATATTCTGCGTATTGGTCAGATGCTTTACTTAGAAGAAAAACCAGAAGTAGCCTCACAAGCTGCACCTACTCAAACTCCTCAACCAACACAAGCAGCACCAAAAATTATCTACCATATTGTTGTTTCTGGAGATTCTTTGTACAGAATTGCGATGGCATATAGTGTAAAAGTTCAAGATATTAAAGAAGATAACGGACTTAGCTCAAACGCCCTTTCATTAGGACAACGTCTGATGATTACCAAAAAAGCCAAGACAATCAAAACTACATACAATTCTTCTTCTAATTCAAATAATACAAATGTCAGTACTGGGGGTACAAAAGGAAGTAGTAGTTCTTCTGTTTCTCAAACTGGAAATATTTCAAAATACGAACAAAACAAAAAAGCTGTTATTAATCTTGATGCAATAAATGGTGTTCAAATTTTTGGAAGTGGGCTTTCTGCAAGTGTCGGACGTGGTGGTTCGAATCGTCAAGCTGATGTAGAAAAAGTACAAAAACGTTTTGTGCAATTAGATTATATGAACTCTGTGGCAGGGCTTTCTCAAATCCAAGCTACCATTTCGGCAATAGATAGATTTCAAAGAAGAAATAAAATTGATTGGTGGGCAGGAAAATCTTCCCTCATTGGTGCATCTGGATATTCAAACGGACTTATCAAACCAAACGATGTTACCTACAAATTATTAAGAGAACATACAAAATATAATATTACTTATAAAGACCACAGAGGCAAACCAGAAAAAGTCAGTTTCTCTAATTTTGTGCGAAGTAATTATAGTGTTTATCCCTATGGAGTTTCTTATTCTGGAACGGTTATTCACGATATTCCTGCTTCATATTATGAGAGTGTTGGGCTTTCTCGCCAACTTGCCGAAGCCTTAGAATTTGTTTCTAAAAATGAAGGAAAGTTTGATGCAATAAATAGCTACGACAAAGCTGCTTTTTCTTTTGGATTTATTCAGTTTGCAGGACAAACAGGAGGAGGAACTTTCCCTCACATGATGGCACTCATAAAAGATAGAAACCCATCACTTTTTGAAGAAGCTTTCGGAAGGTTCGGAATTGATGTAGAATATACCTACAAAAATGATAGATACAAACCAGCCAGCATGGTTGTCTTTACGCCAGATGGAAAACGCTACAAAGGAACAGATGCAGAAAAGTATATTCGTTCTGACAAAGTTTTGCACGGTGTATTTGTAAGAGCAGGACAAAATATAGAAGTAGCCAAACTACAAGTGTTGGCAGCCGTACAAGAATATGTAAAACCTGCACTTAGAGCCAAAATTTCATTGAATGCAAACGGTCTTGATGTAAATCGTCAGCCAGTTACAGATTTCATAAATTCGGCAGGAGGAATAACTGTTTTGATAGATTTAGCTGTAAATCAAGGACTTACAGGCGCATTGCGTATCTTTGCACCAGCCATGGAACAAGTGATGAAACAATCAGGGATTCGCTCATTAGCTGCTCTCAAAAATATTGATGAAAAACGAGTAATCCAAACGATTGTAGCAAATGCAACCGATGCAAGAGTTCGTACTCGTCCTCAAAAAGTACTTGATGCTGGGATTAGTTTTAGTTAAAAAAAATAACTAAAGTATCATGCTTTTTGGCAAGTAGAGAAAAATTACCTTTATCATCAGATGTTCTACCTTTGGGCTAGGCTGTTCAGAATTTGATTATTTTTTTGTACCCTTTTGTAATTATGATTTTCAAAAATGTAGTGTGTTTTAGCTGCATAACTGCAAAAACATTTGTACAATCAAATAAATTCTAGTCATAAATAATAAAATTAAAATATATATTTTTAAATAATACTATGAAAACCACCTTCCAACAAGATGTAATAGATATAGTATTACAAATCCCAAAAGGACGAGTAACTTCCTATGGAACAATCGCCAAATTTTTGGGACACAATAGAGGTGCAAGAATGGTAGGCTGGGTAATGAATAACTGTCATGTAATCAATGAAACAAAACAAATCAAAATACCAGCCCACCGAGTTGTAAACCGAAATGGACTCCTAACAGGAAGATTTCATTTCGAAACACCAACAAAAATGCAAGAACTTTTAGAAGCCGAAAGTATCAAAATAAAAGACCACCAAATTCAAGATTTTGAAACTGTCTTTTGGAATCCTCAAACAGAATTATTGTAGCTTACACTTTAGTGTGAAAATATATTCTATAGCTCATTCTTTAGAATGAGAAAACTACAAAACTAAAGATTGGTGTTTTAACGCAGCGACACCAACAACTCAAAAAAATTATTTTTTATTTCTTCCCTTTTTTCCAACCTGTATTTCTGTGCCTTCCTTGCCCATATTTAGATTCTTTGGGTGTAAAAAGACGTATAAAAAAATTCCCTCGTTTTCCTTTAAATGCTGTCCCTTCGTGATAGTGCGACATTCTGACTTGACACGATTCATCTTTACATTTTTTAGGTTTCTTTTTCTTCTTTCCTGCTTCTTGCTCGCTGGCTTGGTCGGAAGGTTTATTACTTTTACAAGATGTTAATGTTCCACTAAAAACAAGAATTGAACAAATAATGAATAATAAAAAAATATTTTTCTTTAAGAAATAAGAAATAAATTGAGGTTGAGTTTTCATAGATTTTTTTTGTATCAAAATAATAATGTCAGATAAATACAGTTTAAACTTCATTTTGTTATAATTTATAAATCAAAAATCATACAAGCAACACAAAAAAAGATTTTTATTCAGAAATTTTTACAAAAAACAAACCTTAGTGTCTTTTTTACGTTATCCTAATAAAATTTTTACTCGTTCTTGTTTGTGTACTAACAAACAATATCACAATACAAAATAATGAAAAACAAAAATGCCCTTTTGATAATCGATGCACAATATGATTTTTGTAATCCTGCTGGAGCTTTGTATGTTCAAGATGCAGAACACGACATCAAGCGTCTTTCTAATTTTATAATTCAGAATGCAAATCAGCTTGACCATATTTGCCTAACACTTGACAATCACCCTGTTAATGATATTTCACACCCTTCTTTTTGGAAAGATGCCACTGGAAAAGAACCAAATCCTTTCACCCAAATTACTTTAGCAGAAGTAGAAAAAGGAAAATGGATTCCTAATTTTTATCCAACAGAAACAAAAGAATATCTAAAAAATTTGGAAGAACAAGGCGAGTTTCCTCATTTTATTTGGACTCATCATTGTTTGATTGGCTCAAAAGGAGCTGCCCTTGATGAAACTCTTTCAAATGCCTTACAAAATTGGATAAAAATCAATAAAGAAAATAATCAGTACAAACAATATCAAGCTGTAACGAAAGGAACGTATCCACTTACCGAACATTTTGGAATTTTTGAAGCTCAAATTCCTGTCAAAGATAAATCAGAAACACAGCTTAACCAATCGCTTTTGGATTCTTTAAATGAATATGAAAATCTTTATTTAGCAGGACAAGCCAAATCGCATTGTGTCGCTACAAGTCTGAAACAAATTATGGATTATGCTCCAAAACTAGCCAAAAAAGTAATCATTTTGGAAGATTGTATGTCTGATATTCCAAATATGGGACATTTGGGACAGCCTATTTATCGAAGAGCAAAAGAATTAGGAATTAGGTTTGTAAAAAGTAATCAAATTACTTTATAACCTAAGAAAACTACTTTGTTCAAAAATCTTAGTACCTTTGAAGTATATAAGCTAAAATTTATTTTTGGCTTTCAAAAATAGTAAAAACAAACAGAAAAAATACGACAAAATGGAATACAATCCACGCTTTATCGAACCCAAATGGCAATTAGAATGGGAAGAAAAAGAAGTTTATAAAGTTGAAAACGACACCACAAAACCCAAATATTATGTTTTAGATATGTTTCCTTATCCTTCGGGGGCAGGTTTGCATGTCGGACACCCACTGGGTTATATTGCTTCGGATATTTTGAGTAGATTTAAGCGTTTGAAGGGTTTTAATGTGCTGCACCCAATGGGTTTTGATTCTTTTGGGCTTCCTGCTGAACAGTACGCCATCGAAACAGGGCAGCACCCAGCCATCACAACAGCGCAAAATATCCAAACTTTCAAATCACAATTTAATAAAATTGGTTTTTCATTTGATTGGGAAAGAGAAGTGCGTACCTCAAATCCAGATTATTACCGTTGGACACAATGGATTTTCAAACAGCTTTTCGAATCATTTTATAATAATGAAACAGAAAGAGCCGAAGAAATTCAAAAACTAATTACCACTTTCGAAACCGAAGGAAATCAAAAAATAAATGCAGCGTGTAATGAAGATACGCCTTCATTTTCTTCTACTGAATGGAATAATTTTACAGAAAAAGAAAAGTCAGATATTTTATTAAATTATCGTTTGGCGTACAAATCGGAAGCGATTGTAAATTGGTGTGCCGAGTTGGGTTCTGTTTTGGCACACGATGAAATAAAAGATGGGCTTTCAGAACGTGGTGGCTATCCAGTCGAAAGAAAAAAAATGCCTCAATGGATGATGCGTACAACGGCGTATTCAGACCGTCTTTTGAGTGGTTTGGAAAAGGTCGAATGGTCAGATGCGCTCAAAGAAATGCAAAAAAATTGGATTGGAAAATCATATGGAGCAGAACTTAGCTTTCAAATTGAAGAAAATCCAAATACAACTAAAAGTGAAGAATTAAAAGAATTAGTTGCTTTTACTACTCGCCCAGACACAATTTATGGTGTTACTTATATTGCTCTTGCTCCCGAATTGGAAATTATTGACCAATTAACAACAAAAGAACAAAAAGCAGCCGTAGAAAATTATGTAAAAGTTGCCAAAAATCGTTCGGAACGAGAACGCCAAACAGAGGTAAAAACAGTTTCAGGTGTCTTTACAGGAAGTTATGCTATCAATCCAATTTCGCAAAAAAGAACACCTATTTGGGTGGCTGATTATGTCCTTTCGGGCTATGGAACTGGTGTTGTGATGGGAGTTCCTGCATCTGATGAAAGAGATTTTCGTTTTGCTACTCATTTTGGTTTGGAAATTATTAAAGTAATAAAAGAAACCAAAACCGATGAAGATGGAAACGTTTTGGAAGCCTACACAGAAAAAATAGGCGAGATAACTAATTCTGATTTTCTTGATGGAATGTCTGTAAAAAATGCTATCAAAGCAGCTATCCAAAAGCTAGAAGAAAAGAAAGCAGGAACAGGAAAAGTAAACTTTAGATTGCGTGATGCAGCTTTTGGTCGTCAGAGATATTGGGGCGAACCTATTCCAATTTATTATAAAGATGATATTCCTCATTCGTTGCCAGATGAAGATTTGCCTTTGATGCTTCCAGAAGTGGACAGCTACAAACCGACAGCAGAAGGCGAGCCACCTCTAGGACGTGCAGAAGCCTTTAATTACAAAGGAAAATATCCTTATGAGCTGACCACAATGCCAGGGTGGGCAGGTTCTTCGTGGTACTTTTTGCGCTATACCGACCCTCAAAATATGCGTGTTTTTGCAGCAAAAGAAAATGTAGATTATTGGAATCAAGTAGATGTTTATATCGGTGGTGCAGAACACGCCGTAGGTCATTTGTTGTATTCTCGTTTCTTTACAAAATTTTTACACGACAAAGGATTTTTGAATTTTGATGAGCCATTTAAAAAATTGGTTAATCAAGGAATGATTCAAGGAAAATCATCTTTGACTTATCGTATTAGTGGCTTTCAAGTGTATTTGAGTGAAGGAGTTTATAAGCAAATCAAAAAGCTCAAATCTGACACTGAAAAAATAGAAGGCATCAATAAAATAGCAGGACATGAGGCTATTCCAGCGCACACAAAAGTTAGTATTAGTCCTCTGCACGTTCCTGTAAGTATGGTAAAAGATGATATTTTGGATATTGAAAAGTATCAAAAATTCAGACCAGAAACCGAAAATGCAGAATTTATCAAAGAAGAAAACGGCAATTTTGTTTGTGGTTCGCAGGTAGAAAAAATGTCTAAGCGTCTTCATAATGTTGTCAATCCTGATGATGTAGTTTCAGAATATAGTGCCGATGCGCTCCGTTTGTACGAAATGTTTTTAGGTCCTTTGGAATATTCGAAGCCTTGGGATACAAGTGGAATTGATGGTGTTCAGAAATTTTTGAGAAAAGTTTGGCGTTTATTTTATGATAATAACGGCGATTTGGTTTTAAGTGATGACAAACCAACAAAAGACGAACTCAAAACGCTTCACAAAACCATAAAAAAGATAGAAGAAGATATTGAGCGTCTTTCGGTAAATACTTGTGTGAGTGCTTTTATGATTTGTGTAAATGAACTTACTTCTATGAAATGCCACAAAAGAGAGATTTTAGAGCCATTTTTGGTTATTCTTTCTTCTTTTGCGCCACATATTACCGAAGAACTTTGGCATATTGCTTTGCAAAAAGATACTTCTATAATAAAAGCAGAATTTCCAGTTTATAATGAGGAATATTTGAAAGAAGATGAGTTTGAATATCCAATTTCGATAAATGGAAAGGTACGTGCTAAGATGTCTTTTGCTTTAGAAACTCCAAAAGAAGAGATTGAAAAACAAGTCTTAGAAACCGAAATCGTTCAGAAATGGCTAGATGGAAAAACGCCAAAACGTTTTATTTTAGTGCCTAAAAGAATTGTGAATATTGTGGTTTAGAATTTATTTACCTCTAACGAACGGTTCGCTTTGAGCGAACCGTTCGTCTTATGAAAACCAAACTCATCAAATTTCACTTCATAATCCTTCTTATTTTAGTAGTAAATTTCATTATTACGATAAGTTTTGGCTTTGGATTGAATAGTTTGCTAAAATAGATTTCAAAGATAATTCTACTAGAGGTTTTCAGCTTTATTAAAAAATATAACTGCCATTCGTAATTTTTAATTGACAATTCGTAATTGATTTTAAAAAATGACTTTCCTAGAAAAATTAGACCAACTAGACAAACAACTTTTACTTTTTTTAAATGGATTGCATCACCCTTTTATGGACGATTTGATGTGGTACATTTCTCTAAAATATACATGGATTCCTCTTTATTTAGGTTTGGTTTTTCTGTTGTATAAACTTTTTGGAATTAAGCATTTTTGGAAAATCGTTTTAGGCATTCTTATTTCAGTTACTTTAGCCGACCAGTTTGCCTCTGGATTTTGCAAACCTTTCTTTGAGCGTTTTCGTCCTTCGCATAGTCCAGAAATAGAAAATCTAGTTCATATTTTGAGAGATTATAGAGGAGGTAAATATGGTTTTATTTCTTCGCATGCTTCTACTACTTTTAGTGTTGCTTTTTTTATTTTTCTTTCTTTAAAAAGATTTAATAAAAAATATAACTGGATAAAAATTTTGCGTTATGGTTTTCTGTTTTGGGCTGCTTTAGTGGCGTACTCTCGTGTTTATTTGGGCGTACATTATGTAGGCGATATTTTGGCAGGTGCAACAGCAGGAATTTTGATTGCGTGGTTTGTTTTTTGGATTTATACAATTTTAGAAAAACGTTTTTCTGTATCTTTAGAGAAAACTTCGGATAGCTTTTTAGAATAACTTTTTAATAATAATCTACCTCAACGACGGCTTTAGCCTCGTTGACGGTTAAAAAAAAACATAAATCAATGAAAAATCATTTTTTACTTTTTGCTTTACTTTCTTCTCTTCTTCTTTGTAGCAGTTTATTTATTTCGTGCAAACCTGCCAAAACAGCCAGTTTTTTTGAATTAAAATACTCCAAATCTCCCTGTAAAGGACAATGTCCTTATTTTGATTTAAAAATTACAGAAGACCAAATGGTTGTTTTTAATGGAAGAAAATACACTACCATTGTCGGAATTGTACAGATAAAACTATCTGATGAAAAATATCAAAAACTACAAAATTTGATAAAAGAAAGCCAGTTTTTAGAAACCGATGCCATTGGTTATAATCGTCCTTTTGATGTTCCTATTACAAAATTAGAAATTATGAAAGGAGAAAAAAGTAAAGAACAGACGATTTATATAGAAAAACCCCAAAATTTAGAAACTCTTTTAGTTTTTCTGGATATGTTAGTGCTTGAAATACAAGAAGATAGCAAATAAAAAAAATATTTTTCATAAAAAAGTTAAAATTTGTACTGTTTTTGATATGCTTAGTATTGTTCTAAGTTTTAAAATTTAAACTTAGACACAATTTATTGTACTATTCTAATATTTTAATCCTATCATTATGAAACAATTTAACTTTTTAGTCATTGCACTATTTTGTCTTTCTTTTCTTTCTTTTTCAGTTTCTGCACAAGACACTGACAGCACAACTTTAGATACCACTTGGAAAAAAGGAGGTTCTTTTTCTGGAACTTTTGCCAATGTTGGACTTAGCAACTGGGCTGGTGGTGGACAAAGTTCAATTGCCTTAGGTGCAATCTTGAACTTAAATGCAACCCGAACAACTGAAAAATCTACATGGGAAAATACCTTAACTGTTCAATATGGAATGGCAAGAATAGGAAAAAAAGACCTTAACTTATTCAAAAAAACAGATGATAACTTTCAATTTGACTCAAAATATAGCTACAACTTAGGCAAAAACTGGACGAGTGCAACATCACTAAACTTCCGTACTCAAATGGCTGCTGGTTACTTTTTTGAAAGAGATTCTTTGGGTGAAGAAAAACAAGGACAACTTATTTCAAAATTTCTTGCTCCAGGGTATTTACTTTTTGCATCTGGTATTGGTTACAAAACCAAAGTTTTTGATATTCGTTATTCTCCTTTGGCTGCCAAATTTACTTTTGTAATGGACGATTCATTGGCTAACGTTGGTGCTTTTGGAGTAGAAAATGGAAAAAATACTCGTTCTGAGTTTGGTTCTAACTTTGATGTAGGCTTAAATTATGATATAATGGAAAATGTAAAACTTAGTTCGACACTTAACCTTTTTGCCAACTACGAACACCTTACTCAAATTGATGTAAACTGGGAAAATCTGATTGTATTCAAAGTAAATAAATTTCTTACCACAAGTTTTTCGACTCAATTAATTTATGACCACGATATTCTGATTCCTCAAGAAGAAGACGGCGTAACAGAGAGAGCCATTCAATTCAAACATGTCTTGAATATTAATGTGGGTTATACTTTCTAACAAAATACTATGTATCGCAGGCTTCCTAGTCTATGTAAAATTGCGTTAGATTTCTACTTTGAAACTAACGCAATTTTTTTCTTATAATAGGAAAAGGAATTTCTAACTGTGGTTCTTTTCCTGTTTCTTCTGAAACAAATGTTTTTAAATTTGTCTTAACAAACTTATCAGCATATTTTTCTATTAAAAAATCGCCTTTAAAATAATTTCCTTCAAAACGAACCGTAGAAATTGGTTGAGCAGGCAAATACTCAATTTTTAGAGTATTTTGATGAATTAAAATGCTTTGTGTTTCGGTAGGAATATAATAATAATCAGTAGCATAACCTTCCAAAACCCAATTATCAAGCTCAAAATTTAGATAATTCCAATCATTCAAAAATACAAACTCATTAAGATTCACTCCTTCATATATAATAGAAACTTTCCAAAGCATTCTGCCACTATTTGGTTCTTCCACCTCTAAAAATTGTATTTCTAGCTTTTTATCTATCGAAAACTTTGAATCCATCAGTTCTATTTTGTCTATTTCAGTTACTATTTCTCTTGGTTTTTTTTCAATTTCATAAGTAATAAGTGTATCAAGATTAGTGATTACTCTTTCCTTATAAAAATTCTCTACCAAAAAATGATTTTCAAAATAATTTCCTCTGAAACTCCATTTTTCTTTTTCTCTATATTGCACAGGCTCAACCTTTAAAGTTTGTTTATCTAAAATAACAGTTGTTTCTACCATAGGAATATAATAATAGTCATTATCGTTATTGGGGTCATCTATAACCCATTTATCTAAAAAAAAATGAGCCATTTTGTAATCTCTGTCACGAATAGAACGACCAATATCTTTTCCCTCATAATATATTTCAACTAGCATACACATGTTATAATGATTGGGTTCTATCCAACCTACTAATTCTACCTCCAATTTTTTGTCAGATGAAATTTTTAATTCTCTAGGTCTATCTTTCATAACTAATCAGAGTTAATATTTTTTCATTAAATAAATTTGATTATCTTTTTGATTATCTTTAGGCTAAAATACCATATTTTTTCTCTAAAAAAGAAATTCCTTATTCTTAAATATACTTTTTAAATTGACATGAAAATAATAAAAAAAATATCCATTGCCATAATTGTTCTTCTAGTTTTGCTTTTTCCCTGTTCTGTGACTCACAGAACAGCAAATACATCTAGTGTCCAGTACTCTAGTTTTTTATAATTTCCTACCCAAAAGCCAAGTCATAAATATACCTAATCCGACTACACTCACAGAGGAAAGAGGCATCAATATAGCAGCTACCAAAGGAGAAAGCGTTCCACTCACAGCAAAACTAAGACCTACTAGATTATAGCAAAGAGAAACAAAAAGCCCCAAACGTACTACATTTACTGTCTGACGAGCATACTTCATAAATCCTGCTAATTTGTGAAAGGAATCAGCTCTCAAAATAGCATCACAAGCTGGAGAGAACTGCTCTTGATGTTCACTTATTGCAATACCAAAATCAGATTGTTTCAATGCACCTGCATCATTCAAACCATCTCCAATCATAAAAATAGATTCTATTTTCTTAGCTGTAAGCTTTTTAAGGAAACTAAGTTTATCTATTGGTTTTTGGTTAAAATGTAGATGTTGTTCTCCAAAAACATTTATAAAATGATGCTTTTCGGATTCATTATCTCCTGAAAGCAAAGAAAGTTTAACATTTTTTACTTTAAGCTCTTCTAAAAGCTCAAAAGCACCATTTCTAAGAGGATTAGAAAGTTCAAAATAACCTTTTACAGCTCCATTTTCACTAACAAAAACTCTAGAAACATGACCATTTTTGATTTCTGCTTTATAGTTCACAAAAGTAGCACTTCCAATTTTCCAAAGCTGTTCCTTATTTTCTTGTTTTGTTTTTCCTTCTATCCCAAAACCTATTTTTTCTTCAAAATCATAAATAATTCCTTCTCCAGACTCACATACAGATTCATAAACTGCTTTACTAATAGGGTGAAGAGATGCAGAAGAGAGTGCTGCTAAAATTTGTTTTTCTTCTACTTCTAGTTCTGCTTTTTTGTTATCAAAACTCTTCCAAACAGCTTTTGGTGTAGAAGTCGTAAGCGTTCCTGTTTTATCAAAAACTAAATGAGCATTATTTGTTGCCAAACCTTCAATGGCATTTATATTTTTCAAGAAAAAAAGATTTTTTGCCAAAATTTGTCTAGCATTTCCAAAAGCAAAAGGGGCATTGAGAGCCAAAGCACACGGACAAGCCACAATCAGAACTGAAGTAAAAACATTAATCGCTTCTTGCCAACTCGCTACTGAAAGCCAATATCCAGCACTTAAAAAAGCTACTAAAAGTACAAATACTGTAAAGTTTCTACCCCAACGTTGAGTTATATTTTTGAGCAAATGATTATTGTCTTTATCGAAGGCTTCATTATTCCAAAGCTGCATCAGATAACTTTGTGAAACCGTTTTGAGTAATTTTATACGCAAAGGCTCGCCCCATTGCCTTCCTCCTGCATAAAGTCTTTCTCCTTTTTTTGCTTCTATGGACTTGGTTTCTCCACTTACAAAACTGTAATCTATCTGTGCTTTTCCTTCCAAAAGCTCTCCATCAGCTGGAATGAGTTGTCCATTTTTTACAATGACAATATCTTCTATTTTCAATTCGGACAAAGAAATTGATTTTATAGTTTTCTGATTGTTTTCTTGTGTTTCTAAAAGAGCAGCCAAAGGAAAATAGGATTGATAATCTCTTTCAAAAGAAATGCTATCGAAAGTTCGGCGTTGAAACCATTGCCCTATCAAAAGCAAAAAAATCAGAGCAGCCAAAGAATCTAAATAACCTGCTCCTGTATGGCTCAAAATTTCATATACACTTCGTCCAAAAAGAGCCGAAATACCAAGAGAAATCGGAACATCAAAGTTTAGTGTTTTGTGTTTGAGTGCATAAAAAGCATCTTTAAAATAATTTGCACCACTAAAAAGCAAGACTGGCAAAGAAAGTAGAATACTCAAATACCCAAAAAAACGAGGAAATTCGTTTTCTGCAATCGGCAAACCCAAATATTCAGGAAAACTAAGCAGCATTAAATTTCCAAAACAAAAACCTGCTACGCCCAAACGAAGCAAAAAATTAGGAGGTAGATTATCTTTCTTCTTTTTGTTTTTAGATTCTAGTTTTAAGTCTGGAGAATAGCCTAAAGAAGAAAGCGATTCAACGAGCTTTCGAAGTGAAATTTTGTCTGTATAAAAGCTAACACTTGCTTCTCTTCTCAAAAAATTCACTTTAGAATCTTGTACACCTTCAAACAAATGAGGCAATTTTTCTAAAAGCCACACACAAGAAGCGCAATGAATTTGAGGAAGATTAAACGTAATGCGAGTAAAGTTTCCATCAGTAAAATCAACTAATTGTGCTAGTAGTTCTTCATTATCTAAATAAGCAAATTGCTCTGAATCTTGATGCAATTTTGGAGAAATACCCGTTTTTTCAAGAGTATAATAATTTGTTAATCCATTTTGAGAAAGAATGCTATAAACAGTTTGGCAACCTGTACAACAAAATTCTTTTTCGTCATACAAGATGGGGCTTGGAGGACACTCATCTCCACAATGAAAACAGTCCTGTTTTTGTTTTTTTTGTTTGCGTGCTACTTCCCTAGATGCTACTGCTATTGCCATAACTATTAAACTTCATCGTTTTTAGATAATAGCAAAAATACTTCTTAAAAAATTCTCAAAAAATGAATTTTGTCAGCTTTTAGCAAAAACCTTTTCAAAAAAAACCTGTCAAAAGTCATCTTTTATACTGAACTCTCTCCTATTTCTAAAATAGTAAGTAAGCTAAGTTTGTAGTATAGAGAATCAAAAAAGAGATTTTATGGCTCTCTATTCACTCTAAAAACACTCAAGAAATAAAAGTTATGCAAGTTCTCATTGTCTTAGTAGTATGTAGTTTGGTTGTTGCTTTGGGCTTTTTGGCTGCTTTTTTTTGGTCGGTAAATAATAATCAATACGAAGATACCTATACGCCAAGTATGCGAATTTTGTTTGATGATAATGAAACTGCTAATCAAGAAATAGACTCAAAGGAAACTAAATTAAAATAAAAAATGCAATTCATTAAACAGAGCTTTAACTCTGTTTTTTTTATCAAAATCTAACAAAAAACACAGTATAATTCTATACATCAATTCATATACTTTACTCTATGGAAAATCAAAACTCCAATCAAATTACACAAGAAAGCCCTCCTAAAAATAAAAAATGGGAAGGCTTACAACTAGAACACTTTGCTTATGACAACACCATTGTAAGAAACTTTGCGTATGCCACTACCTTTTGGGGACTTATCGGAATGATTGTCGGTTTGCTGGCTGCTCTTCAGATGGCGCATCCGATGTTTAACTTTACAGAATACTTTACCTTTGGACGTGTTCGTGCTGTTCATACCAACGCTGTTATTTTTGCCTTTGTAGGAAATGGTATTTTTATGGGGGTTTATTATTCCCTCCAACGTCTTTGTAAAGCTCGCATGTATAGTGATGTTTTGAGTAAAATTCACTTTTGGGCGTGGCAACTTATCATTGTTTTTGCTGCTGTTACTTTATTTTTGGGTTATAATACTTCCAAAGAATACGCAGAATTAGAATGGCCTTTAGATATTGCGATTGCGCTTATTTGGGTTGTTTTTGGTATAAATATGATGGGAACAATCATTAAGCGTAGAGAGCAACATCTTTATGTAGCAATTTGGTTTTTCATAGCTACATTTGTTACTGTTGCAGTTTTGCATATCGTAAACTCAATGGAATATCCTGTTTCTCTTACCAAGAGTTATTCACTTTATGCAGGTGTTCAAGATGCGCTTGTTCAGTGGTGGTATGGTCATAATGCTGTTGCATTTTTCTTAACTACTCCTTATTTGGGACTGATGTATTATTTTGTTCCTAAGGCTGCTAATCGTCCTGTTTATTCCTACCGACTTTCCATTATTCACTATTGGGCATTGATTTTTATCTATATCTGGGCAGGTCCTCATCATTTGCTTTATACAGCCTTGCCAGATTGGGCGCAATGGTTGGGAACTGTTTTTTCATTGATGTTGATTGCTCCCTCTTGGGGTGGAATGCTCAACGGACTTCTTACTTTACGTGGTGCTTGGGACAAAGTGCGTGAAAATCCTGTTTTAAAATTCTTTGTCGTTGCCCTGACTTCTTATGGTATGGCTACTTTTGAAGGACCAATGCTTTCTTTCAAAAATGTAAATGCAATTAGTCATTATACAGACTGGACAATCGCTCACGTACATGTTGGTGCGCTTGGGTGGAATGGATTTTTAACTTTTGGAATGATTTATTGGCTTATGCCTCGTTTGTTTAGCACCAACTTATTCTCTAAAAAACTAGCTAATACACATTTTTGGATTGGAACATTAGGAATTTTGTTCTATGCCATTCCAATTTATTGGGCTGGTTGGACACAGAGTTTGATGTGGAAAGAATTTACACCTGCTGGTTTCCTAAAATATGAATTTTTGGAAACAGTTACACAGATTTTACCAATGTATTATATGCGTGTTTTTGGTGGATTGCTTTATATTATTGGTGTTTTGATTATGATTTACAATATCTTCAAAACAATACGACAAGGAAAGTTCATTTCGGAGGAAAAAGCATCTGCGCCAGCTATCAAAGTTCAAGAAAAGGAAAAAGGTGGACACTGGCATTCTTGGATTGAAAAACGTCCGTTACAACTATTATTTTGGAGTACAATAGCTATTCTTATTGGTGGAGTAATTGAGTTTGTTCCTACATTTTTGATTCGCTCAAACGTTCCAACGATTGCAGCCGTCAAACCTTATACACCTTTAGAATTAGAAGGACGTGATATTTACATTCGTGAAAATTGTGCTGTTTGTCATTCCCAAATGATACGACCGTTTAGAGATGAAACCGAACGCTACGGAGATTATTCGAAGGCAGGAGAATTTGTCTATGACCGTCCGTTCTTGTGGGGTTCGAAACGAACAGGACCTGATTTGCAGCGTGAAGGTGGAAAAATGCCTGATTCGTGGCACTTCAATCACATGTACGACCCACAATCTACTTCTCCTGGTTCGATTATGCCTCCTTATTATTGGCTTATTGAAAATCAATTAAATACTTCTTTAACGGAAAGAAAGATTAAAGCAATGCAAAATATGGGAGTTCCTTATCCAAAAGGATTTGAGAAAAAAGTACACGAGGATATGGCAAAACAAGCAGCAAAAATTCAAGAAAATTTAGCCAAAGATAATATTGAAGTCAAGGCAGACCGAGAAATTATCGCAATCATTGCCTACTTACAAAGACTAGGAACAGATGTAAAGAAAGTCGACCCTCAATATTTGCCTAAAAAATAAATAAGTATCAGACCCTAAGGGTTTTTAAAAACCCTTAGGGTCTTAAAAATATAAAAACTATGTATAAAGATGTCGCCAGAGCTATTGAAGGCATTGATATTTACCCAATGATAGGAGTGATTATATTCTTTTCTGTCTTTGTAATAATGATAGTCAATGTCTATTCGGCAAAAAAAACAAATGTAGCCCATTGGGAAAAATTGCCCTTAGAAGATGCTACTTCAGACTATTTAGATACTAGTCATTCTAATTCATTTACTCAAAACAACACACAAAATGAAACAGAAAGTATATAATTTGTTCAATCAAAAAAAGAAAGGAAAGTTAAGATTACTGTTTCTGATGACAATATTTCTCTTCACTTCTCAAAACAGTTTTTCGCAAGACACAAGTAGAATTTCTACTAATTTTTCTCCCTTAGAGTTTGGTGTAGTCATACTTCTAGCTTTGTCATTTTTCATTGTAATTTTGGTACTTATTGCTAGTCTTTCTGTTTATAATTATGGTCAGTCAGTTCTTAGAAAGGATAAAATTGCTAGAGGTGAGCTAATAGAGGAAGAAGAAACAGAATCTTTTTCAGAATGGTTTTGGAAGAAATTTAATGCTGCCAAACCTGAAAGAGCTGTTTTGATGCACCACGATTACGATGGTATTGAGGAACTAGACAACGACCTTCCACCATGGTGGAAGTATGGTTTTTATCTCTCTATTATTGCAGGGATAATTTATTTCATTGTTTATGCAAACGGAATGGCACTTGATTCGACAGAAGAATATGAGGTAGCCGTAGCAGAAGGAAATGTATTAAAAACACAGTATTTGGCAGAAATGGCAAGTTCTATCAATGAGAATAATGTAGAATTAGCTGATGTAGCAGGAATAACAAAAGGAAAAACATTATTTACAAAAAAATGTCGTACCTGTCACGGAAAAAATGCTGAAGGACTTTCAGGACCTAATTTGACAGATGAATATTGGCTACATGGTGGCGATATAAAATCAATTTTCAAAACTGTAAAATATGGTATTCCTGCAAAAGGTATGATTGCTTGGCAAGACCAATTATCTCCACAAGAAATGCAAGAAGTAGCTAGTTTTATTATGTCTTTACAGGGTTCGAACCCTCCGAATGCAAAAGACCCACAAGGAGAAAAATATGAACCGATAGAAGAGCAATAAAGTAACCAGACCCTAAGAATTTCTGAAACCTCTTAGGGTCTAAATCAAAAAAGCTATGAAACAAGAAGAGCCAAAAAAACCAACCAGAAAAAAGAAATATAAAGTTACCGATTATGATAAAGATGAATTTAGAGATAGTATTTCTACAATAGATTCTTCTGGTAAACGTGCTTGGATTTATCCGAAAGCACCAAGTGGTCGTTATCATTTTTTTAGAAAAATTGTAGCTGCTTTTTTATTGGTATTTTTGTTTGGTGCGCCTTTCATCAAAATAAATGGTAATCCATTATTGCTTTTTGATATAATTGAAAGACGTTTTGTCATTTTTGGACAGCTTTTTACGCCTCAAGATTTTCATTTGTTTGTTTTAGGGACGTTACTTTTTATTGTTTTTATCGTAATTTTTACGGTGGTTTTTGGAAGAGTTTTTTGTGGCTGGGTGTGTCCTCAAACAATTTTTATGGAAATGATTTTTCGTAAAATTGAATATTTTATTGAAGGTGATGCAGCAGCACAAAAGAAACTCAACAAACAAGAATGGGATACCGAAAAAATTGGCAAAAAAACACTCAAACATTCTATTTTCTTTGGTATTTCATTTCTGATTAGTAATACTTTTTTGGCGTATATGGTTGGTGTGGATAGGCTTTGGGTTTTGTTTGGAGATACGCCTTTTGAGCATTTGAGTTTGTTTGTTTCTTTAGCGATTTTTACATTTTTGTTTTATGGAGTATTTGCTTTTTTGAGAGAACAAGTTTGTACTACTATTTGCCCTTACGGTCGTTTGCAAGGTGTTTTGTTAGACAATGATTCGATTGTAGTGGCGTATGATGAAGTGAGAGGCGAACCAAGAGGAAAAGGAAAACGAGAAAGCGACCCAACAGAAAGAGAAAAAGACCCAAGAGGAGATTGCGTAGATTGTCATTTGTGTGTTGATGTTTGTCCAACAGGAATTGACATCAGAAATGGTACACAACTAGAATGTATAAACTGTACAGCTTGTATTGATGCCTGTGATTCGATAATGGATAAATTTGATTTGCCTCGTGGATTGGTGCGTTATGCTTCAAGAAATGAGATTGAGAAAAAACAAAAGTTCAAATTTACAACTCGTATGATTGCTTATTCTGCCGTCTTGATGATGCTTGTGATTGCAATGATTAGCCTTTTGGCAATTCGTACACAGGTAGAAACGATTGTTTTGAGAGCGCAAGGCACAACTTACCAAACCACCGAAACTGGAGATATTCGAAATATGTTTACTGTTCTTCTGATAAACAAAACAAACGACACTCTCAATATGAATGTAAACTTAGAAGAAAAATATGGAAAAATTCAAATGATTGGAACAGATAGCTACCAACTTTTGCCAGAACAAACCATAAAAGGAGTTGTCTTAATAGATTTTCCAAAAGACAATCTACCACCAAAAAGAGACAATATTCATTTAGAAATATTCGCAAACGGAGAGCAAATAGAAACTGTAAATACTAAATTTTTATCGCCTTTCATTGCAAATTAAAAATAACACAAATTCAAAACCCTTAGGGTCTTGAAGACTCCTAGGGTTTAAATAATTAAAAAACTATGAATATTTTAACATCACTTTGGAACAAATTTAATTGGGGAACAGGTATTTTTTTGTTTTACTCTGCTTTCGTATTTTTTATGTTATCACTTGTTTTTATGTCTATGCAACAAGATATTCAGCTCGTTACAGAAAATTACTATACAGAAGGCATTGATTTTCAGAAAAAAATAAATCAGCAAACAAATGTAGCTGCTCTCAAAGAAAAACCAACAATAAAACAATTCGAAAATGGAACTATAGAAATAAAATTTCCAACTTCTAACTCAAAAACAGATAAAATAAATGGAAAAATTGCCTTTTTCAGACCTTCGGATAAAGATTTAGATTTTTCTCTTCCGATTAGGCTAACAGAAACAAACAATCAACTTATTACAAAAAAAATAAAACAAGGACTTTGGAGAATAAAAATGTCGTGGACACAAGAAGACAAAACAGGAAATAATAAAAAATTCTTTCAAGAAACTGTTTTGGTGGCTTCAAATTAAAAAATACAATTATGGAAAACTCATTTCACACTTTTTACATTACACACAAGGAGGCAGATGTTTCGATAAGAGAAAATTTTTCTTTGTCTGAAATAGAAACCGAAACACTTTTATTTGCTTTACATGCATCAAAATCAATACAAGAAATTTTTATTCTTTCTACCTGTAATCGTACTGAAATTTATTGGTATGGAAAAAAAGAATCTTCATTTTTTGTAAAAGAAAAACTTGCTCAATTAAAATTCTCTTCTGTTGATGAATTAATCAAAAAAGGATTTCAATACAACGACAATTCAGAAAAAGTAATTCAACGTTTTTTTGAGGTAAGTGTAGGAATAGAATCTCAAATTGTGGGCGATTGGCAAATTACATCACAAGTAAAACAAGCCTATCAATTAGCCGACGAAGTGGGAACAATAGGAACATATTTTCACAAACTCATCAGTTTTGTATTACAGACAAGCAAAAAAATTACTACACAAACCGTTTTTAGAAGTGGGGCAGTTTCGGTTTCTTTTGCTACGGCTGATTTAATTAGGCAACTATCACAGCTTTCAAAACAAAAAAATAAGGATACAGAATTAAAAATATTAGTTGTCGGAGTAGGAAAAATAGGTTCGGATACCGTGCGTAATTTGAGAAAAATAGGCATAAAAAATGTAAAAATAACAAATCGTACTATCGGAAAATCGGCAATGCTTGCCACAGAAAATGCTTATGAAATTGTAGATTTTGAGAATGTTTTTCAGGAAGCACAGAAAGCAGATGTTGTCATTAGTTCGGTTTCTCAACCCAATTTTTTCAATATTTCAAATATCAATGTTAGAAAAATGCGTTCTAATCAGTATTTTATAGATTTATCAATGCCAAGAAGTATTGAAAGCAAACTAACAAATTTTGTTACAATTTATAATATTGACGACCTAAAAGAACAAACAAAAGCAGTCAGAAAAGAACGCATGGCAGCTTTGCCATCAGTTTATAAAATTTTGGAAAATGGAATCAATGATTTTGAAAAATGGAAAAAAGAACACGAATATATTTCTGTTCTACAACCTTTCAAGACAGCTTTAGAGCAGCTAAAAAATAATATTTCTAACAAATACAGTTCAGAATTAGATGAGAAAAATAAAGCATTGATGATGCAAATGCTAACAGATTTTACACAAAAGGCAATGCGTATCCCTGTCGTTAATCTCAAAGCAGAACTTACAAAACCTTCTTCTACTGATAATAAAAAGCTATTTTTGGATAATGTACAAAGATTGTTTTCTTAAACAGTAATTATTTTATTGAGCGTAAAAATTAGAGTATAGAAATATTCGTAATTTTTAATTCGTAATTATTTCACTTATGTTTTTCCCAGCCTTACTTCTCGGTCTTACAGGTAGTTTGCATTGTGTAGGAATGTGCGCTCCTCTTACGTTTGCCTTTATGCAGGGCGATAAATTTATGCAAAAACTTTTTTTCTATCAACTAGGAAGAATTTTGATGTATGCTATTTTGGGAATGGGAGTTGGTTTTATCGGACAGGCTTTATTTTTCTCTAATTGGCAGAGTTATGCAGCATTTTTGTTAGGTGGAACGCTTATTTTGTCGGGTCTTTTTAGTTTTAATTTGGATAAAATAACCAATAAAATTTCTGCCTTAAAGTTGATTTCTAAAAAAATTACGCCTCTGATAGGAAATTATTTATTTGATAAAAAGCCTTACAAATTATTTTTTGCAGGGCTTCTCAATGGTCTTTTACCTTGTGGGTTGGTTTACTTTGCGCTTTTGGGAGCAGTTGCAGCAGGAACAAGCCTTGAGGGAGGAGTCTTTATGACTGGTTTTGGCATCGGAACACTGCCTTTGCTTCTTACTTCATTGTTTCTTTCTAAAAATCTTTCTAAAAAAATAAATACAAAAAGCATTTTATTTCAAAAATTAAAGCTCATTTATCCGTATGCTTTCATTATGATGGGCATTTGGTTCTTTGGAATGGGTATTATGTCGTGGCAAAGTGGCGTAGCTAACTGTCATTAGCTTGTTTTTTTCAAAATTGTTTTATAATTTTAATAAATATATAAAGTTTGATTATCCTAACGATATCAAAACAATACTACCAAAATGAGAAAGAAAAAAGTAGAGTTTCCTAAATGTGAAACGTGTCCTAAACGTACAGTATCCGTGTTCTGCGATTTATCAGAAGACGAAGTCGCAAATATGTCTGCCAGCAAAGGGTGTAATTTTTATAAAAGAGGACAAAATTTGTTTTATGAAGGTTCTCGTGCTATTGGTGTGCATTGTATTTATGAAGGAAAAGTCAAGCTCACAAAACTAGGCATTGATGGAAAAGAACAGATTATCAAAATTGCTTCAGATGGAGAAGTTTTGGGCTACAATTCTTTACTTAGTCAGCAGCCCTACAATGTTTCAGCAGAGGCTTTAGATGATGCCGTAGTTTGTTTTTTACCCAATACTACTTTTTCAAAACTCATCGATGATAATAAAGATTTTCCTCGGAAACTTATGCAAGTAATGGCAAAAGATACACAGGATATGGAACAACGCCTTACCAACTGGATGCAAAAATCAGTAAGAGAACGTTTAGCAGAAGTCCTTTTGCTTTTACATAACAAATACCAAGACGACGAAAAACCAACAACTATTAACGTTAGATTGAGCAGAGAAGAAATTGCAAATCTTGTCGGAACAGCTACTGAAAGTGCCATTCGTTATCTTTCAGAACTCAATACAGACAAAATTATAGAACTAAAGGGAAAAGAAATCAGAATTTTGAATAGTGAAAAGTTAGTTCGAATTGCTAATATTAGTTTTTAATATCCTTAATAGAAATTGTTTTTCGAAATCCTAAGGGTCTTAAAGACTCTTAGGGTTTATGTGAAGGGTATTTTCCCAAAAGTTGTTTTCCAAAACTCATACATCTTGAGTCTAAAAGTATTGTATTAAACTTCAACCACCTCACACAATACTTACTAAGGAATACTATCGACTTTTCTTGTTTTCTAAAACCCAATTATTAAGCTCAAAATTTAGATAACTCTAGTCATTTGAAAAGATATATTTATTAAGGTTTACTTTTTCATAGAATACAGAAACTTCCTGCAATATTCTGCCATTATTTATTTCTTCATAGTCTAAAAATCACTTTTCTAACTTTTTATTAGTTAAAAATTTCGATGGAATATCATTGTTCATATTTATCTTTAAATAAATTTGATTATCTTTTTGATTATCTTTAGGCTAAAATACCATATTTTTTCTCTAAAAAAGAAATTCCTTATTCTTAAATATACTTTTTAAATTGACATGAAAATAATAAAAAAAATATCCATTGCCATAATTGTTCTTCTAGTTTTGCTAGTCGGAGCAATTTTCCTTGTTCCTGTGCTTTTTAAAGACGAATTAAAAGCAAAAGTCGAAAAAGTAGCGAGCGAACAGCTTTTAGCAGATGTAAAATTTCAAGATTTTGAGGTTTCTATTTTGCGTCATTTTCCAAAACTAACCGTTGAATTAGAAAATATTAGTGTAATTAATCGTGCGCCGTTTGAAGGAGATACACTTTTGGCTGCTAATAATTTCGAACTTGCTCTTAATTTTATGTCTGTTTTTGGAGATAAAATTGAAATTCATAGTGTTTATGCCGACAAACCTCAAGTAAATGTTCATGTCTTGAAAGATGGACGAGCAAGTTATGATATTTATGAAAGTACGGCAGAAGAAGAAACCACAACAACAGATACAACAGCTTTCGAAATTGGTCTTGAAAAATGGAATATTACCGATGGAAAAATTCGTTATCAAGACGATACATTAAAAATGATTGCTATCATTGAAGGTCTAAATCACGAAGGAAGTGGAAATATCAAGGCTGATAAATATGATTTGAATACAAATACAACCATCAAGGATTTGTATATCAATTTTGAAAAAGTCGCTTATATAGACCATCGCCCTATTTCGGCAGACGCAACTTTGGAAATGGATATGGCAAATATGAAATTTACTTTTAAAGAAAATGAATTTAAACTCAATGATTTGCCTCTCAAAATGAACGGTTGGTTGAGTATGCCCGAAAACTCAAATTCTATTATGATGGATTTGAATTTTGAAACACCTGAAACAGATTTTAAAAGTCTTTTATCATTGATTCCTCCTGTATTTTTGAAAGATTATAAAGGATTAGAAGCAAAAGGAGATTTTGTTTTTAAAGGAATGACAAAAGGCGAGTTTAATTCTGAAAAAGAAATGTATCCACAATTTGATATTTCATTATTGATAAAAGATGGTTATTTCAAATACCCAGAACTTCCGACAGCCGTTGAGAAAGTAAATGTTGATATGCAAGTTGTAAATAATACAGCCGACCTCAACAATACAGTTATTGATATAAAAACTTTTGGAGCAAATTTGGGGAAAAACCCAGTTAATGGAAAAGTCAGAATACAAGGATTAGAGAAATTTGATATTGATGCAAATATTAATGCCACTGTAAACCTTGCCGAACTTGCCGAAATTTATCCTATGGATAGTTTAGAAATAAAGGGTTTGTTCAAACTAAAACTTTTGGCAAAAGGAGTTTATGATGAAGCTCAAAACCGTATTCCTACCGTAGATGCTGATATGACTTTGCAAAATGGCTACGTCAAATCGCTTGCTTATCCTGTTCCAATTCAAAATTTAGAAGTAGAAGCTCACGCCAAAAATACAACAGGACAAATGGAAAATATGCGTGTAGATTTAGAAAAAATAACTATGCAAGTAGATGGAAAGCCTTTTTCGGTAATAGGACACACACAAGGAATAGAAAATTTAGTCTATGATTTGGCGATTAAAGGAGAGTTGGATTTGGCTACCATTACCAAAATTGTTCCTTTAGATGACATGACAGTTACAGGTTTGATAAAAGCCGACATCGAAACAAAAGGCTCAATGGCTGCTTTAGATGCCGAAAAATATGACCAACTTCCTACAAGTGGAGATTTGTCTGTTCAGAATTTGATTTTTACGAGTGTAGATTTGCCACAAGGAATGAAAATCACGAATGCAAAGGTAAGTTTTACTCCTCAACAAATGATTTTGGATTCTTTCAAAGGATTTTTGGGTAAAAGTGATATTGCTCTTACAGGTGGACTTTCCAATTATATGGCGTATGCGCTTGCAATGGCTGGTTTTCAAGACGGAACGCCCACCATTCGTGGAAATATGAACCTAACTTCCAATCAATTTAATGTAGATGAATGGATGACTGAAGAAGACGACCCAACTACCGTAGAAGACGAAACTGGCGCAATAGAAGTGCCAAAAGATATTGATTTTGCTTTTAATGCAACGATTCAAAAAGTGGTTTATGATAATATGGCACTCAATAATATGCGTGGTTTGGTGCGTGTAAAAGATGGAGAAGTCAGAATGGACAATCTTACTTTTGATGCCGTAGGTGGAAAATTCCGTACAAGTGGACTTTATAGCAGCAAAGATGTTGCTCGTCCTGTTTTTTCTTTTGACTTAGATATTATTGAGGCAAATATTGGCGAAGCCTTCAAAACTTTTTCTACTGCAAAAGCATTTGCGCCTTTGGCAGAGAGTTTAGATGGAAAATTTTCGCTTAATGGATTCAATATTACAGGGCTTTTGAAACCAGATATGATGCCAGATATGGCTACACTTTCGGGTGGTGGAATGATGAAAATCGTCGATGCCATGATGAAAGAAAATCCGTCAATTAATAAATTAGCTGCTGTTGCAAATATGCCAAAGCTCAAAAATAATCGTTTTAAAGATGTAATGATGCAAACCAAAATTGAAGATGGAAAAATGAAAATCCAGCCTTTTGATTTGAATTTTGCAGGCTATAAATCCAAAATTGGAGGAACAACAGCACTTGATGGAGGAGTTGATTTTCATTTAGAAGTTGATGTTCCAAAAGAAGAAGCCATTTCTTTGATTAGTAGTTTTGTCAAAATAAAGCCAGAAGACATTGAAAATGAAAGCATTCCATTACTTTTCAATATTGGAGGAACATACAACAGCCCCAAAATAGCAATGGATAATTCTGCCATCAAAGCACAAATAAAATCTAAAGCCACGCAAGCACTCAAAGAGGAAGCTACCAAAACAGGTAAAGAATTACTGAAAGATTTCTTTGGAAAAGAAGAAGACGAAAATGAATCGGATTCTACCAAAACAGTAAAATCAGATTCGACTAAAAAAGAAAATCCAATAGAAAAAGCAAAAGAAGACCTAAAAAACAAACTCAAAGGTTTGGGAGGTTTTGGGAAGAAGAAAAAAGGAGGAAATTAAACACTCGTTTAAATCAGAAAAACAAAAATCCATTATTTACCTAAAAAATAAATAATGGATTTTTGTTTTTATTTCTAACCTTTACTTTACCAATTCAAATCATAATTAATCTTGAAAAGAAATTCTCTTGAAAGATTGGGTAAAGGCGCATGCGCTCCGTCGTAAGGTTGCATAAAAGGAGGCGATTGATTAAACAAATCTTGCACTCCTAAAGAAATATTAATTCCATCTCTCAAAAAATCTTTATACATCAAAGAAAGATTAAATAGAGTATTTGAATCAAATTTTTTCAATAATAATTGTCCATTTCGATTTTCTTGATTGTAAGCATAACGACTACTAAGCCAGATTAAAGAAGCATTAACATTCAGATTTTTATAAATAGAATGATTTGTCCAAATAGAGAATTTTTGAGGAGCTAGTCCTAAAAGTTGATTTTTATCTTCACTTATTTTTTTAGGCAAAAGTCCTATGGGCTGATTTTTATTTTCATCTACTGCAAAAGTCGCAATCCCTTCTTTTCCTGCTGTTGTGTAATATGAATAAGCAACTTCGACAAATCCTTTTTCTCCTTTATATCGAAATTCTAATTCTGCTCCTCTTGTTCCAGTTTGTTTTTGATTCACGTATCCTTCCGTTTCATTTTCTCCTACAAAATAAATAATTGGGTCTTTTGTAATAATATCATAAAAATTAATTGTAGAAGAAAAATTAGAAGAAAAAATATAACCCAATTCTAACTCTGCTACGCTAGTTCGTTCGGACAAAATCTCTTGATTTATGCTAAAATTAATATTTTGTACAGTTGGCGCACGAAAAGCATTGCTATACAAGATTTTGAAATGAAATTTTTCCCATGCTTTTGTAATTCCAAAACGAGGAACAAATGTAGAAGGGTAAAAGCTATGGTCATCGTATCTTGCTCCTGCTGTAACATTCACATACTTTGTTTTTAAAAGAAATTGAGTAAAAAAAGCAATATTATCAAAATCGATATATGTATTTCCTGTATAAAAACCATCAGCTTCATTTTCGGCATGGTCGTGATAATACTCACTTCCCAAAGTAACATTGAGATAATCAGTAGGTTGATAATTTGCAACTGTATTAATTCTAAAACGATTAGCAAATTCATTATTATTAAAATTAGAATAAATACTATCTTGATTTTGATAATACCAAGGACGAGAATGTGTATAACTAATTCGTGGAATAATTGTCAGTTTTTCATTAATTTTTCCTTGATATTTTATATCTAATGCTGCCGTTCTAAATGCTCTAGCAAATTGTACAGGCGTAACATAAGCAAAATTGCTTCCTGTATTATTTTTATAATCATCTAAAATACCTCTTATTTCTAATTGTTTATAATTTATTCCTGCTTGTGCTGTAAAAGTTTCGATAAGAGAGTTTTGGCTCATATCAACTGTATTTCCTAACCCATCTGTAAAAGTTTGATTGCTACGAAGAGTACTTCCTTTAAAAACACTTCCCCACGCCTTCCAATTTACTGACGAACGTCCCAAAGAAGCTGAAAAATTCTGACGAAGTGGCGAAGTTTTATCTCCATTATTTGCTGCTTTTCCAAAGGTATTATTTACTTGCAACCCATTGAGGTTTTCGCTTCCTCGTGTAACAATATTAATCACTCCATATTCTGCAAAACCACCATAAATAGCCGAACCAGCACCACGAATAATCTCAATACGTTCAATCAAAGAGGGAGGAAAATGATTTCCTAATTGTGTTGTGCCATACATAAGCTCATTCATTTCTAATCCATCAATCATTAAAAGAATTTTTCCTTCATGCGCCCAGTTTCCACGCACCCCCATTCCAACCACTCCATTTACATCTACTCCAAAATCAAAACCTTGAATATGACGCAAAATATCAAGCAAATCTCTTGCTCCCATCGCCTCAATATCTTCACGAGTAACTACACTTACCACACTAGGTGCATCACGCAAACGCAATGTAGTTTGGGTGGCAAGTGTAATCAAATTATCTGTCGAATCTTGTTCTAATTCTTCTAAAGAAAATTTATACAACTCATAATTGAGTGAATCTGATGTATTTTGTCCTAAAACTAAATTTTGAATTAGACAAAAGAGAGAAGTAAAGAAACATATTTTTATAAATCCATTATCCATTGGCAAAACTGTAAAATTATGAATTTCTCAATTTAGGTATTTTTATTTTAGACAGCAAAAAAAGAAGTCAAAGAAACCCAGATGATTAAATATTTACTTCTTTTTTACCAAAAATCTAAATATGTAACCAATGCCGTTGTTGGTGTTTTAGCGAAGCGACACCAACAACCAAATAACTTATCATACTTTTTACAACACCACTTAAATATTTACTTCTTTTTTACCAAAAATCTAAATATGTAACTCTCTACATTCTAAATTTATTTTATTTCCTATCAAAACTAATACGCATTCCTTTTTGAGTTTCATCAAACTTTCCATTTTGATACGCCAAATGCCCCGAAACAATCGTATGCGTAATTTGAGAATCAAATGTAGTTCCTTCAAAAGGTGACCATTTGCATTTATACTCTAAACTTTCTTTTGTTACTTCTGTCATTTTTGTTAAGTCAAAAAGCACCAAATCAGCAAAATACCCCTCTCTTACAAATCCTCTATCTTTTACTTGAAAACAAATAGCAGGCGCATGAGCCATTTTTTCGGCAATTTTTTCTAAAGAAATTTTGTGCTGTTTGTATGCTTCCAAAAACATCAAAAGAGAATGCTGAATCAGAGGCACTCCAGAAGGTGCAGTCCAATAATTCCCTTGTTTTTCTTCCCATGTGTGAGGTGCGTGGTCGGTTGCGATAATGTCCAAACGGTTGTCTAAAAGTCCTTTCCAAAGTGCATCTTTGTTTTGAGCTTCTTTTATGGCAGGATTGCATTTTACTTGCGAGCCTAATTTTATATAATCCACGGCATCAAACCAAAGATGATGAGCACAGACTTCTGCTGTAATCCTTTTTTCTTCCAAAGGAATATCATTTCTAAATAAATCTAGTTCTTTTGCTGTTGAGATATGTAAAATATGCAAGCGAGTATTGTATTTTTTGGCAAGTTCTACGGCTAGGCTAGACGATTTGTAACACGCCTCTACATTTCTAATTTCTGGGTGCAAACGCATCGGAACATCATCTCCATATTCTGCTTTTGCAAGCCTTGTATTTTCTCTAATTGTTTCTTCATCTTCGCAATGCGTAGCAATAAGCATATCAGTTTGGCTAAAAATTGTTTCCAAAACTTGCCTATTATCAACGAGCATATTACCAGTAGAAGACCCCATAAAAACCTTCAAACCACACACATTTTCTTTGTCTGTCTTCAAAACCTCATCTAAATTTTCATTCGAAACGCCCATAAAAAACGAGTAGTTAGCTATCGAATCTTTTGCTCCAATTTCATATTTATCAGCTAATAATTTTTGTGTCAAAGCCTGTGGTTTTGTATTTGGCATTTCCATAAAAGTAGTCGTACCTCCTGCAACGGCTGCTTTTGCTTCAGTATAAATTTGTGCTTTTTGAGTAAGCCCTGGTTCTCTAAAATGCACTTGGTCATCAATAACTCCTGCCATTGCATACTGACCTTTTGCATCAATAATTGTATCAGCTTTTAATTTTGATAAATCATTTTCGATACGGCTAAACCTTCCATTTTCTATCAAAATATCTTTTTCTTCAATTTTTCCTTCATTGATTAGCTTGGCGTTTAGAACTAAAATGGATTTTTTCATCTTTTTGAGTTTAATTATATGAGGAACAATTACAATTTCAAAAAACACAAATCACTGACTATCAATTAATTATACACAAAAAAATAGTTACTTATTTAATTTCAATTCTTGATTTATGTTTGCATAAAGTTAAATAATAAAAAACAGTCTTACAAAAATATCAAAGTAGATAAAAATCAAGGGCTTGTATTATTCATAATCAAATATCAAAATATTTAATCTAAAAATGGAACTTTAAAACATCTCAAAAGAGTTTATATAACATAATTGCATCAAAAATTTTAAACTAAGAAGGTTCAATTCTTAAAAAATTAGAATAAATTTTCGATTAAAACAGAATAAAATTACTTTTTTGGCTCAATTATAGAAATAATTATTAAAAAAAACGTTAAACTTTAATCTTTATATGTGCATTTTTTATGTTTTTAGCGTCTTATAAATAGAAGGCAAAAACAAAACTTCTAAACTAATTATAAAACAAGTGCAACCAAAATCACTTTTTTTGACTCTTCTAATTACAAGGACATTATAATATGTTCATTTACTTATCTTTTAAAATCAATAATTATTTTATTTTATCTATTATGAAAACTACAATCTTAACTTGGGTCAAGCCATAATTATTTAGTGAATTATTCTTATTTAATTAAATAAATCAAATTATTTTATTTTTATTAAATTTATATAAATTCTACACCCTCTAAACCAGCCCATAAATTTATGAAAGAACTTTTATGTGTAAACTCTCTACATACTGAATCATTTAGCTAACTACTTCTTAGATTTTTACAATTTTTGAAGTAGTTTTTTTATGCCTCATAATCTCTTAAAATACAAAAGCATAAAAAAACCATTCCTTATATCAAACAAGAAATGGTTTTTTATTTTATAATGAGCGAAAATGAAATAGAATTATAGTTGGCGCAAAAAATTGATAAATCAATAAATAATTAAAAATTACAAACTGAAAAGATAAAACTACAATTATATTCCATTTTCGACGAAATGGCAAGTTTGCCTTACACTATTAAGACTCAATGAATCTTAAAATGGTTGCACAAATTTATTTATTTTTATAAAAAAAACAAAATAAATGTTTATTAATCTTCTATAATCCTAAAGATTTTAAAAATGCTTCTTGCTTTGGATTTCTTCCCAAAAAGCTCTGAATTTGTCCCATTTCATCTTCACTTCCACCTTTTGAAAGAACTTCATTGAGATATTTTTTGCCTACTTTTGGATTTAATAATCCTTCTTTCTGAAAAACAGAAAACATATCCTCGGCATATACTTTTGCCCACAAATAACCATAATAACCTGCTGCATAACCCATCAAATGCCCAAAACCTGAAGGGAAATCAGTTCCTTCTACTGGCAAAGTAAGTGTAATTTGGCGTTGCAGTTCATTAAATAATTCGTTTGGAGAATTATCTGTCAATGGATTATATTTGTCATGTAAGGTAAGGTCATACGTTCCATACAAAATTTGTTGTAAGGTAAACAAACCAGAACCTACATTTCTTGCAGCTACCATTTTATCAAAAAGCTCTTTTGGTAATACATTTTTTGTTTTGTGATGATGAGCAAATTCTTTAAGAATATCATAATCCCACGCCCAATTTTCAAAAAGCTGTGAAGGAACTTCTACAAAATCTCTTGCCACATTTGTTCCTGCAAAGGCTGCCAGTGATGATTGTGTAAGCAACTGATGCAAACCATGTCCGAACTCGTGAAAAACAGTTGTTACTTGTTCGTGAGAAAGAAGCGAAGGAGAATCTAGGGTAGAAGGTGGGAAATTACAAACCAATGCTGTATGTGGCATTTGATAGCCTCCTTCTGTATCTCTACCCGAAACCAAACCAAAACAAGCAGCGTGGCTATATTTATTTGGTCTTGGGTACAAATCCAAATACATTTTGCCAATCGTTGTATTTTTTTTACGCACTTCATAAACAACTACATCTTCATGCCAAACAGAATGATGATACATTTTGACAAAATCAAGCCCAAATAATTTGTTACAAATCTTAAAAATTCCTTTAAAAACATTATTCAATTCAAAATATTGTTTTACTTCTTCAGCATTAAGGTTATATTTTTTCTCTAATAAGATATTATTATAATACCCTGTTTCCCAACCTTTTAGCTCTTTTTTTCCTTCCGTAATACTTAATAATTCTTTATAATCTTTTTCTGCCTTTGGCTTTACTTTTTGAGTAAGTTCTTTTTCAAAATCCCAAACTGTTTTAGGTGTTTTTGCCATTCTTTCTTCAATGACATATTGAGCATAGGTTTTGTATCCCAATAGATTTGCCATTTGTTTTCGCAATGCTATTGTTTTGATAAGAACATTTTTGTTTTTGGGATTTCCTCTATTCAAATACTTAACATACAATTTTTTACGCAATTTTTCATTTTTTGCATAACGCATAAACGGACGATAAGAAGGAGAATCAAGAGTGATTTTGTATGTTCCATCTTCCATTTTATGACGGTTTTTGTAATCTTGTGGAAGCCCTTCTATATCTTCTTCTGAAATAATAATTTGGTCTTGATGCTCTGCAATATTCCTCGAAAACTCATTAGAGAGGTCAGATAATTGGTCTTTCATGCTTCTCAACGTATCTCTTTCTTGTTGGATAAGTGCAAAGCCATTGCGCTCAAACTCTCTGATTGTTTCTTTTATAAACTTCTTTTTATATCCTTTCAACCAACGAGCATCATCCGATTGACTATACTTTTTGATTGCTTTATACAACTCTTCATTGAGAGAAAGGCTATTCCCATATCTTTGCAAAACTTGTATGCTTTGATTGGCTTGTTTGTAAACTTGCTCATCGGCAGATGTGTGTGCCAGTAGAAAAATAATACCTGAAATACTACTTAACTTGTGAGTTAGTTCGTCCCATTTTTCCATTTTCATTTCAAAAGTCTGTGTATCGCCTCCCAAAATAACGGCTAGAGCAGCATCAGATTTACGAATGATTTTGTTAGTAATATATCGAATGCTTTTAGCATCAATTTCTTCAAAATTAGGAGAAGAATAAAAAAACTCAAAATAAGAATCCATAGAAGATTATTGTAATTGAAATAGTTAGTTGAATAATATTTTTTTTCAAAATTAATACCATATTGTCTAATAATAAGGTTTAAAAAAATTTTGAAGTTTATTTTTTTTATAAAAAATAGTCTGTTTAGCTCATTGGAGGAATAAACAAATCTATTTTAATTTAAAAAGTCCTATCTTCAAAACCTTAACTGAATATCTTCATTGAGATATATTGCAGCTTTATTGACTAAAATCTTTATTTTAAAATATAGACTTATTTATATTTTAAAAATAGAAATACTTTATTTCTTCTTTTTATTAAAAAAAGCAATTTAAAGAAATAATTTAGTAAAAATACGCAAAAAATTGAATTTAGTATGTTAATCAACACTAAAATAAAAATTTGTAGTTTATTTTTGCTTTCAACTTGTTGAAAATATTATCTTCTGATATTCTTTTCAATAAAAATCACTTCATTCTTACATTTCTCTTAATTTTATAAACAACAAATGGCTCTTAATCGAATTTGGATAGGTTTTTTTCTCATTGCTTTTGTCTTCGCAGTTTTTCAATTATTTAATGGAAATATTGAAGTTTTTTCTAAAATTACCAACAGTACTTTTGATAGTGCAAAGGTAGGCTTCGAAATTTCTCTTTATCTAACTGGTGCGATGGCTCTTTGGCTAGGCATTATGCGAATAGGCGAACAAGCTGGTGCGATTGAAGTGCTGGCACGGTTAGTTAGCCCTCTTTTTAAGCATCTTTTTCCAGAAGTTCCCAAAAACCATGGAGCTGTGGGGGCAATGCTCATGAATTTCTCGGCAAATATGCTGGGTTTGGATAATGCAGCCACACCATTAGGATTGAAGGCAATGGAAGAGTTACAAACGCTAAATCCAAAACCAGAAACGGCTAGTAATGCACAAATAATGTTTTTGGTTTTGAACACTTCTGGGCTTACTATTATTCCTGTTTCGGTAATGGTCTATCGGGCGCAAGCTGGGGCAGTCAATCCTGCTGAAATATTTGTTCCTATTCTGATAGCTACTTTTTTTGCTACATTGGCTGGTATTTTAGCTGTTGGAATAAAACAAAAACTCAATCTTTTGCACCCTGTTGTGATTGCTTATTTGGGTGGATTGACTGCTTTTATTTGTCTTATTACTTGGTTTTTTGGCACATTATCACAAGAAAAAATTACACTTTATTCTTCTGTGGCAAGTAATTTTATTTTATTTGGTGTAATGGTTGGTTTTATTGCTTGGGCTGCTTTCAAAAAAGTAAATGTCTATGAAACTTTTATTGAAGGTGCAAAAGAAGGCTTTTCGATTGCCATAAAAGTAATTCCTTATTTGGTTGCAATGCTTGTCGCTATTGGCGTTTTTCGTGCTTCGGGTGCAATGGAAATGCTTATTTCTGCTGTCAGTTGGTTTATTTCTTTATTTGGTTTTGATACAGAATTTGTGAAAGCTCTGCCGATTGCAATTATGAAACCTCTTAGTGGAAGTGGCGCAAGAGGACTTATGATTGATGCTTTTACTACTCATGGAGTAGATTCTTTTGTTGGGAAAGTAGCTGCAACACTACAAGGCTCAACCGATACAACATTTTATGTTTTGGCTGTTTATTTTGGTTCTGTCAATATAAAAAATACAAGATATGCTGTTAGTTGTGGTTTGATTGCTGACGGAGTGGGAATAATTGCAGCAATTTTGCTTAGTTATTTGTTTTTTGCTTCATAAATAATTGAAGTTATTTATGAATTGGATTTGTGCAAGCATTTCTTGGTGTCGCTACGTTTAAATAACTACAAAAAAGCCTCTACTAAAATAAATTAGTAAAGGCTTTTTTATAAAAAAAATAAAATTCTTTATTGTAGAGGGTCTAAATTTCCTTCCAAAACATCATCAAATCCATTTTTGGTATGTTTTTCATAATTAGTAGGTTCATCAAACGGACGTTTGCCTATTAATTTCTCTAAGTCGCTTTGGAATAAAACTTCTTTTTCTAAAAGCTCTTTTGCAATAATTTCTAATGCGTCTTTGTGTTCTATCAATAAATCTTTGGTAAATGTATAAGCTCTCTCTACCATTGCTTTTACTTCCTCATCAATTACCTGTGCTGTTGCATCAGAATATGGTTTGCCTGCAAAATCCGAACGTTGTGCATCATAAAATGAAATATTACCTACTTTTGGATTCATTCCATAAACAGAAACCATACTATATGCCATTTTGGTAATTCTTTCAAGGTCTGATAATGCGCCTGTTGAGATTTTTCCAAAAATAATTTCTTCGGCAGCACGCCCTCCCAAAGCCATACACATTTCGTCGGTAAGCTGTTCGGTTGTGTAAAGGAACTGTTCTTTTGGCAAATATTGTGCATATCCTAAGGCTGCAATTCCACGAGGAACAATCGAAACCTTAACCAATGGGTCTGCATGTTCTAAGAACCAACCTGCTACGGCGTGTCCTGCTTCATGATAGGCAACAATTTTCTTTTCTTCTGGCGAAATAATTTTGTTTTTCTTTTCTAGTCCACCAATTACTCTATCAATGGCACTTTCAAAATCTACCATTTCAATAGCTTTTTTATTTACACGAGCAGCAATTAGGGCAGCTTCATTACAAACATTTGCAATCTCTGCGCCTGCAAAACCGGGAGTTTGAGCAGCTAATTTTTTGGCATCAATTTCTGGAGCAGCTTTTAATGGCTCTAAATGCACACTAAAAATAGCTTCCCTTCCTTTAATATCTGGCTTATCAATACTAATTTGTCTGTCAAAACGACCTGGACGCATCAAAGCAGAATCCAAAACATCTGGACGATTGGTTGCTCCCAAAATAATTACACCTGCATCGGTAGAAAATCCGTCCATTTCTACTAAAAGTGAATTTAATGTATTTTCACGCTCATCATTCGAACCAGGTTGCTTTCCACCACCACGAGAACGACCAATAGCATCAATTTCATCAATAAAAATAATACAAGGTGCTTTTTCTTTTGCTTGCTTAAACAAATCACGTACACGAGCAGCACCCACACCTACAAACATTTCTACAAAATCAGAACCCGAAAGCGAGAAAAAGGGAACACCAGCTTCTCCAGCTACAGCCTTTGCAAGCAATGTTTTACCAGTACCGGGAGGACCTACAAGCAAAACACCTTTAGGAATTTTGCCACCCAAATCTGTATATTTTGTTGGCTGACGAAGAAAATCTACCACTTCTTCTACTTCTTGTTTTGCTTCATCTAAACCTGCAACATCTTCAAAAGTAATTTTGACTTTATTTTCTGTATCAAACAAAGAAACCTTAGCTTTTCCGATATTAAATATCTGTCCACCAGCTCCTCCACCTGTCATACGACGCATCAAAAACCAAAAAGCAACCAAGATAAGAATCAAGAATCCCCAAGTAAAAATCACTCCACTAAAATCAGTATCTTGCCCTACATCATAGGTTATACGTTTGTCGGCAGGTAGGTCAGCTTGAAGTTTGTCAAAATCTTCTTTAAAGCTCTCACCACTTGTAATATTTAAGAAATAATGAGGAGGTTTTTCAATGATTGCGCCAAAAGGATTTTGTTGTTTTAGCTCATTTATATACTTCTCTTTTTTGAGGGCTTTTTCGGTAAGTGTAAGTTCTACAATATTTTTGTTTGTGATAAGTTTTACACTTTCAATATCTCCAGCACGAGCCATTTTATCAAATTCTTGCTCATACGTTTTGATTGCTGTACTCTGATTGAGATACCACGCTCCCAAAATCAAAGCAATCAGAAGACCTGACAACCAAATCTGATAATTGCCTCCTGTGCCTTTTGGTATATTGTTACGAATTGGATTTTTGGTGTTTTTGGTATCCTTTGTTTCCTTCGTGTTTTTTGTTGTTTTACTGTCTTTTTCTGTCGCCATTTATAAAAAAAGTGTATATAAGGAATGATTACAAATTAGTATCTTTAATTTATTTTTATTCCTAAGTAGTATAATTATAAGATTTTTCAATTTTGTCTAAACTGAATAAATCTATTTTATATTTCAGTTTCTAGTATCCATTGCAAATTATGGATTCTTAAACCAAAAAGCTAGTTCTATTGTTTGTAATCATTTTATCAAAAATCTATTATTTTGATTTTTTAATAAAAAAAGAACTCTTTTTGTTGTCTTACTCCAAATCAGGAATTTGAGTTACTTTTGCATCTCCCCAAAGCTCTTCTAAACCAAAACGTTCTCTCTTTTCAGCTTGAAAAATATGAACCACCACATCTACATAATCCAACAAAATCCATTGACGATTTTCTCTACCCTCCACATGCCAAGGGTCTTGTTTGTAGGTTTTGTAGGTTTCTGCCTCTACGGATTGTTTGAGCGCATCAACGTGCGTATCTGATGTACCTGTGCAGACAATAAAAAAATCTGCAATAGAATTTTTGACATCACGCAAATCAAGCAATGTAATTGATTTTCCTTTTCGGTCTTGAAGACCAGCCACAACAGCTTGAGAAAGCATTTGTGAAGTAACAGACTGTTTTTGAGTCATAGTCTAAATTTAATATTTTTTTTAAAAAATTAGAGGAAAGTAACTAGCTTTCATAATTTTGATTTAATTTTGAGTTCGGTTTTAATTACAAATTAGATAACAATTTTGTTCCAATTTTGATAAAAAAGGAAGCAAAAATTCAATTACAAAGATAAGGTATTATCACAGAAAATGAATATCATTATATCAAATCCATTAAATATAAATGAATAATTACAAAATTCATACAAAGGGGCTTTTTGTGGGGCAAAATCAAATTTACCTGCCAAGCTGTCAGTCGACAAACGAGAGTTTGGCAAAACTTATTTTAAAAAGTAAACAAGAAAGACAAAATAAGAATAATTCTATTTTTGAAGGAACACTCCTCTGGACAAACAATCAAACACAAGGAAAAGGACAACGAGGAAATAGTTGGATAAGTAAAGAAAATCAAAATCTAACTTTTTCTATTTTGCTCAATCCTACTTTTTTAGTTCCAAAAGAATATTTTTGGATTACGATTGCTATTTCTTTGGGAGTTCGTGATGCCTTAGAAGAAATTTTGAAAGCTAATCACTCCCAAATTGCTGACAAAATAAAAATAAAATGGACAAATGATATTTTTATTTCTAATAACAACAAAGACAAAAAAATGGGAGGGATTTTGATAGAAAATCAAATTTGTTCGCAAGCCATAAACCAAAGTATTGTAGGAATTGGAATCAATGTCAATCAAATTTTTGATACAAAAAATAAGGAAAACCGAGCTACTTCATTAAAGGAATTGACAAATAAAGAATGGAATAAGGAAAGTATTTTGGCTGAACTTCTTTTTTTTATAGAAAAACGTTATCTACAATTACGAGCAGGAAAAAAGGATAATTTAAAAACCGATTATCTTTCCTATCTTTTTCGTTATCAAGAGTGGCATTATTACAAAGACAAAATCAAAAATCAAAAAATTACAGGACAGATTTTGGGAATCAATCCAGAGGGAAAATTAGCTCTAGAAATAGCAGGACAAGATGGAAAAATTAAGTATTTTGAAAATAAAGAAATTGAGTTTTTGTATTAAAAACACTTTAATTTGTAGAGTTTTGTTTTGACTTAAACACCTGTTTATCAATATTTTATTCTACATAATTCAAACCAAATTCCAAAAGTGTATCCAAAGTCAGCCCAAAGGCAATTCCAAAACCAAAACCATATTGCACAAGCCTATCAAAATATTTCTTAGCAAAAGAATTAAACAGTGCTTCGATTTCTTTTGGTTGCATTTGAGAAACCTCTTTGATAACAATATTTTTTATTGGAATAGAAGCCAAAATATGAGGCAATTCTTCTTGTAAAGCCTCTAAACCTGCATTTAGCAAAAGCTCAACTACAAAATCTTTGCTCTCATCTGGAATATTTTTGAGTGTTGGTAATAGATTTTTTTGAATAAAATGAGATAGAGCTTCCTCAAAAAGGGCTTTGTTTTTGGGCTGGTCTAATTGCTTTTGAATGGCTTTTGAAATATCTTTTTCCAAAATTTGCCAATCTACAAACTCATCAGCAGGAATTTTCTTTATTCTATCAAACAAAAGTGCTACCACCCTTCGCCCTTGTGCATCTAAGGCAGCCGATTTCAAAATCTGTTTACTGACCTTTTCAATCGTCTGATTGAGGGCTGGCTTATTGATTCTTTGCCATAAAGCAGTATTAGCATTCAATTTATTTTCTTGATTTTCGAAACTTTCTTTCTGTAAAATTGATTCAATTACACCAATAATAAGCTCATTTGGTTTTTCTTGTAATTGTTTTTTATTGGAAAAATAATGCGTTTTGAGATGCTTTCCTGCTAGTTTTAATTCTGTTTGAAGAAGGTTTTGTAGGTCTTCTAAAGAATCAATATCTGTAACCGAAATAAAAGTCGAAACTTTAGTCTGAAAGAGTGTTTTTAATAATTGATTGGTCAAATCTCTGACTGCTTTTTGTGTCGTCTGATTTCCTAAAAGGTTAGAAACTGTTTTTTCTAAATATAAATTATTGAGCTTTACCCCCACTTCTCCCAAAGAAACTTCTCCGATGCGTTCGACTTCATTATGAACCAAACGATTTACACTTTCAATTTCTTTCAATAAAAATTTTGGTATGCCTTCGGTAGCCAATTCTTTAGCTGTTTTTTTGATAGCTTTTTTATAAATAAATGCAGCTTTTTGTTCAGAATATGCCTTTTCATACACTTGATTTGCAACCTCTTCGCTATTTTGGGTAAGCCATTCAGCCCCTGTTTCTATCATTTTTTGAATAATAAAATCAATATTATTTGTGAGCAAATTAAGCAAAGAACCGTCAAAAAGATTACCTATTTTTTTATCATCTGCAATTTCTGTTGAGATATGTTTATCTATAAATTCGAATACTTTTGCTTGTGTTGTGGTATCTTGAAGCTGCTCAACTAAATAATCTGAAAGTTTTGTTTCTAAGTTATGAGTTTGTTTTTTGCTAATATAACTCTGAATTGTTCGCTCTGTTGCTTTTTCTGCAAACTCCGAATTAAGTTGATTAATCAAATAATTTACCTGCTGTTGGCTATCAATTTTCTCAAAAAATGAATCCATTTCTAAGCTAATCCAATTTTTAATTTTATCATACAAAACCATTCTTACAGACTGTGGGAGTGCATCTCCTAAATTTTCATGGCTTTTTAAATAACTCTCAATTTGTTCTAAAGTTGTTTGAGAAACCAAATCAGAAAGCGAATCATCTTGAATATATTTCAAAACAGTGCTTTCAAAAGAAGCTGTATCAATATCTTCTAAAGTTATTTTTTGATAAGGCTCAATTCCTTTTTTTAGCAATGAAGATAATTTATTTTCCTGTGTAAAATTCTCAACCAATCTCCACCCCAATTCAGCTCCTTTTTGGGCAATAAAAGCTTTGTAATCTTCTGTATATTCATAGATTTTGGAATAATTATCAGACTGAATCCAATTTTTTGCCCCTGTCATAATCTTATCCTTACTGGTATCAAATGAAGCTCTTAATCCTTCCTCATTCATCAGTTTATCGCCTACAAAATTGCCCATATTATTGGCAAAACGCTCACGATTTTTAATGACAATTCCGGGGGTAAGAGGAACAACAGCTTTTTTGTTTGTTAGAGGAAAATATTTTTTCTCATAAGGCTTAAAAATCATTTGTAGGGCAATCCAATTTGTTCCCAAACCAGTAGCACCATACGCCAAAGCAGGAAGAGTATATCTCAAAATAGGCTGGCTAATTTCGGGCATTGCAGCCAATGTACCACCTGCAACCCCACCCCAAAGTGCACCCAATGTAGTGATTGGTTTGAGTTCTTTTCCCATAAATTTTTCGACCATTGTTCGAATAGTTTCGGGAGATTGTTGGCTAAGATTTAATTTTACTACTTCCTCAATACGCCCTTCTACAAGTTTTTCTAAATTCTGAACCAAAAATTTATGTAATACTTTTGACAAATCTTCCGAAATACTAGGAAATTTTTTGAGTGATGCTAAATAACCTCTGACTTCCTCATTTTCTATTTCTCTCAAAAATTCTATCACATAAGAATCAGCTCTTTCAGTAAGTGCAATGGCTAATTCTTCTATTTGGTCTGCCGAAATAAGACGGCTAATGGGCTGTTTATTTACTCGTTTGGAGATTTGTTTTGAAAGGAAATCTGTTATTTCTTTTTGGTGATGTTGAGATTTTTCAACTGCCCATTTTTCAAAATTCATTGCTATTTTTTTGCGCTGTTCGGCTAAAATAAGTTCGTTTAGAGGAGTTTGAATAATTTTATCTAACCTCTTATTGAGTTCAGTTGTTAGGCGTTCTGAAAATTTGGGGCTAAAAATCAGCGATTTAAGAGATTTTTCTCTAAACTTATTTAGATTTACTAATAAAAATGGAATCAATTTTTGAGTAGGAATAAATTCTCTTATTTCTTTTTCCAAAAATAGATTTGCAATCGGCATCACGTCCATACGGCTAAGTGCATCACTTACATTTTTGCGCAAAATTTTGGTCAATGAAACTACTGTATTTTGCGTTTTCAGACCAGCCACAATTTCACCTATACTTTTACTTTCCAAATACTCCACTACTTGTTCGGTCAGTTCTTTGGCTACTTGTTGAGGGTTTCGACGGTAAGAATCAATAATACTTGTTACCTTTCCAATAATATCTGTTGATTGACTAATACTTCCTACAAAAACATTTACAAGCCAATTTTTGAATCCTGATTCTACATTATTGGTAAAGGTTCTGTCAATCAAAATTTCTAATTCCCTCTGACGAGAATATAACCAACCAATCACTTTTACCAAAATGGCAGGGAATTGATGTTCGAAGAATTTCTCTAACCTTATTTTTGTATCTTGGTCTAAGAGTTCGAAAATTGTTTTTTCTTCTTTTTCTAGTGTATTTATCAAAAAATCAGAAAAAACATCTAATATTTTAGCTCCTTCATCGGTTTCTAAAATGGTTTGCAAACGCTTCAAAATTTCTTTTGCTAGATGTTCTGCTTTATTTTTTCCTAAGATGTCTATAAGTCGTTTTTTCGAAATTCGTTCTGCTAGATTTGTAACCAATTCTTCAATTTCTAACTCTTCAAATGTCTGATTAATAAGATTTTCTATTGGTTTTTTGTGTTGTGCTTCTAAGAGCAAATGCAAATCGGCAGTCAAAAAATGCAATTCCTCTTTAATATTTTTTTGTAAATCTTGATGAATAAAAGATGAAATAGACTCATTTCCAATTTCATCGGCAAAATTACGCACAAGTTTTTCCAAACTGTTCCATTCAGAAACACCAATCATCAATTCTTTTACAATATTTTTGCTTACACTTTGCCATTGCTCATCAGAAATGGCATCTCCTAGTGTGGTTTCTTTCGAAAGATGAAGTAAAAAAGGTTCTAAGGTTTGGGGCAGATTACTTTTTGCTTGTTTTCTAATTGTATCTGTTGCTTCCTTAAATTTGGGAATGTCTTGTAGGGTAAAATTTTCAGAAACAGAGCTTACCAATTTGGCTTCTATATAAGTTTGAACTGTTTTTTGCAGCGCATTTTTAAACTCTTGATTTTCTACTTGTGGCAGCAGTGTTTTATGATTGAGAATATCTTTTTCAACCAATTTACTAATATTGATAACAAACTCGTGATGTGTTTTGAGAAAAATCCCTCCCAACCCAAAACGCTTTCTAAAAAGCATCTGAATTGCCAAATCATTGGTAATATATCCTACAAATGCGCCTGTGAGTGCTTTTGCTGCGTAAGTAAGTCCGACCATAAATGCGTTTTTTGCTTATATATTGCTTGTGAGAACACCAACAACTAAAAATTGAGTTTTGTTTCTAATCTATTAAGAACGTAAAAAATGCCTTTGTGTTTTTGAAATCCTCTTTCTTTATCATTTAATTATATAAAATTGAATTTCTAAATTTTCGAATGCTGAATAAAAAAAATGATTTTTTTTATTCATTAAAATTGAGTTTTTTTGTAAGTTGTATAAAATTTTACAAAAAATATTTTTCAATATGAATAAATCAGTACCTAAAACGATATGTTTTTCTTCTCTTCTGCCCACTTTTTTTGCAGTTCTTTTCTTATTTTCTAGTTTGCTTTTTGTGTCTTCTTGTAAGCCTGCACAATCTACGGTTGATAATTCGATTAAAAAAGACACAACAAATCAATTTCTTGTTCCGATAGAAGAATCTGAAAATCAATTTAAAAATACTCCTGCACCTGTTTGGAAACCCAAAAAAGGAAATTATCATGCCAGCAAAACAAAGGAATTTGATTTACTTCACACAAAATTAAATATTACTCCAGATTGGGAAAGACAATGGATTTATTCTACTGCCACACTTACTGTTGCTCCTTATTTTTATGCACAAAACAAAATTGATTTAGATGCAAAAGGGTTGAGTATCGAATCTATAAAATTAGTGGCAGGAAGTGCAAAAAATGATGTTACCAAGCCATTGCGTTGGGATTATGATGGAAAACTATTAACTATTCGTTTGGATAGAGAATACAAAAAAGAAGAAAAAATAACTGTAGAAATTAGTTATATAGCCAAACCAAATGAAGCAATTTGGACAAATAGTGTTCTTTCAAATATTGAAGAAGAGGGTTTGTTTTTTATCAATCCAGAAGGCAAAACAAAAGGAAAACCAACACAAATTTGGACACAGGGCGAAACTTCAAATAATTCCATGTGGTTTCCAACTTTTGAAGGCTCAAATTTTAGAGGAACACAAGAAGTTTTTATTACAGTTGCTGATTCTTTCCAAACACTTTCGAATGGAAAACTTATTTCTTCTCAAGAAAATCAAGACGGAACACGCACCGATTATTGGAAAATGGAAAAACCTCATGCGCCTTATCTAACAATGGTTGCAGTGGGAGAATTTGCCATTATTGAAGACAAATGGAAGGATATTCCTTTATATTATTATACCGAAAAATGGCACGCACCGTATGCAAAAGATGTTTTTGGTAAAACTCCTGATATGATAGAATTTTATTCTGATTATTTGGATTATCCTTATCCATGGGAAAAATATGCTCAAATTATTGTTCGTGATTATACTTCTGGAGCAATGGAAAACACAAGTGCTTCTGTTTTTATGGAAGGGCTTATGGTGGACAAACGCTCTGTTGAAGACCACAACTGGGAAGGAATTATTTCACACGAACTTTTTCATCAATGGTTTGGAAATTTAATCACAGCAGAATCTTGGGCAAACCTTGCCATGAACGAATCATTTGCTGATTATGGTGAATATCTTTGGTTGGAGTATAGCAAAGGAAAAAAAGATGCTGATAAAAATATTGCTAACGAAAAAGCAAGCTATTTTAGAGAAGCACAAAGAAAAAGAGAACCCATTATTCGTTATTTTTATACTAGCGAAAACGACATGTTTGATTCTCATTCGTATGCAAAAGGTTCGGTCATTCTCAATATGTTGCGCTATCATATTGGCGATGAAGCCTTTCAAATTATACTTCAAAAGTATGTAAAAGCAAATGCTTTTAAGGCTGTTGAGGTTGATAATTTGAGATTGATTGCAGAAGAAGTTACAGGAAAAGATTTAAAATGGTTTTTCAAACAATGGTTTATGGAAGCAGGACACCCAGAACTAACTATTGAAGAAAATTATCAAAACAAAACTCTCAAAATAAACATTACACAAACACAAGATTTGCGTTATTCGCCCATTTATCGTTTGCCTTTGGAGGTTGATATTTGGGAAAATGGAAAATCTACACGACACAAATTTACACTTGATAAAGCACAACAAAGTTTTGAATTTAAGACAGAATCAAAACCCGAATTAGTTGTCTTTGACCCTTCTGGTTATCTTTTGGCGCAAAAAAATGAGAACCCAAAAACAGCTCAACAGTGGCGTTTGCAAACAAATTATTATGAAAATTATATTCCAAAAATGGCAGCTTTGTATAATCTAGCTGCTTCTGTAAAGAATGATTCTACTTTTAATTTATTGATGAAAGTAGCCCAAAATAATGACTTTGCACCTTACAGAACACAAGCTATTCGTTCTTTAGGAGAATATAATATCAAAAATCTTGAAAATATAGAGAGCAAAAATCTTGAAAAAAATATTACTACATTTGTTAACCTCTTAAAAGAAATGGCTATCAATGACAAGGATAACCTAACTCGTGCTTCTGCCATTGATATTATTTCACAATATGGAGCATTTCCAAAACTATGGGAGCAAACTCTGAAAGATTCTTCTTATTTTGTGATGTCTAATACAATTTATTCTTTGATTAATGCTTATGCAGAAGAAGCATTAATCAAGATTGAACCTTTAGAAACTATCGAAGAGCGTCATATTGTTTATGCCATTGGAGAATATTATTCCCTTTTAGGAATTGAAGGAAAGTATGATTGGTTCGAAAAAAACTTAAATAGAATTTCGGGTGAAGAAACAAGCTATTTTTTAAATCATTTTACACAATATCTTATCAATCAGCCTAAAAGTATTCAGAAAAAAGGAATTGGCTATTTAGTTTATCAAGCACAAACAAACTCAAACATTCAGACTCGCAAAGATGCTTATAAATCACTTATTATTTTGAATAATGCTTTTGAAGAAGAGCTAAGACTTGAATTGGAAATCGAACAAAAAATGGCTAATATTAGAAATCAAGAAAAAGACAGAAGAGTAAAAGAATTTCAAGAAGCACTTGGGTTTTAGTCAGTTACCAGCGAACAGTAATTAGTTACCAGTTAATTTCAAATTATTGACTTATAGAATGCTTTATAGCTTTTTACCTCTGACCTCTTACTTTATACCTCTTATTTTATTTAATTATGGCAAAAATTCAGAATACTTTCAAACATATTGAAGAAGAAAAAGAAATCAAAACACCTACAAAAAGAGGGTTTTGGAGAAATCTAGCAGAATGGGATTTTACCATTGACCAAGATTTTTTATTTCGCATAATGCCATACATTTTGTATGTTTCTTTCTTTGGAATTATTTATATTGCAAATCGTCATTATACTGAGCGAGTTGTAAGGGAAGTTACGCAGCTTCGTCAAGAAGTAGAAGAACATCAAATTGATTATCATGCGCTTCAAACTCGTTATGTATATGATAGTAGAAGGCAGGTAGTAGCAAAAAAAGCACAAAGATTAGGTTTAAAAGAAAGAAAAAAACCTTTAGTAAGAATATCAGAATGAAATTCGATGACGAATTATCAATTACGACTATTGAGCTACAAAACAGCAATGATAGTTTATCGTAATCTTTAATTCATAATTATTTTTTCATAATCGAAAAAAACATGGCAAAAACAGGAATAAGAAAATATATACTCGCTCGTGTTCGAATCGCTTTTTTAGTGGTTTCATTAGCTGCACTTTTGATTGTTTATAAGATGATGAACATTCAGATTGTGGAAGGCGAAAGGTGGAGCAGCAAAGCTAGAGGGGTAGAAATGCGTGATGTACACCCCACTAGGGGAAGTATTTTGGCAGATGATGGCAGTCTTTTGGCTACTTCTTTGCCTTTTTATCGTGTTGCTATTGACCCAACAGTAGCTGACAGTCTGGTTTTTAATCAAGGCATCGATTCATTAGGTGTTCTTTTATCTAATTTTTATAAAGAACAAGAGCCAAGTTATTATGTAAATATTCTTAGAGAATATCGCAAAAACAACAAGAAATACTTTGTTATCAGCAAGGAATTAATTGACCATGAAAATTATAAAAAACTTTCTCAATTTCCTATCTTTAAAGAAGGAAGAAACAAAGGAGGTGTAATTTATGAACAGACAGACAGGCGTTTTTTACCTTTTGGAGAGCTTGCAAGGCGTACTATTGGGTTTGTAAATCACGAAGATACTAGTCAGTCTTTGAATGGTAGAGGTTTAGAATATAGTTTTAATAGTGAGTTGCAAGGCATTGCAGGGGAGGCACTTTATGAGCTTATTGCAGGAGGTTTTTGGAAGCCTGTCGATGATATGTCGCAAGTCAGACCCAAACCTGGTATTGATATTCAGACTACGATTGATATAAATTTGCAAGATACAGTGCATCAAATTTTGCAAAATGCTCTTGCCAAATACAAGGCTGATTATGGTTCAATTATTTTGATGGAAGTCCAAACAGGAAAAATAAAGGCACTTGTAAATTTGGGTATCAACTCAAATGGTTCGTATGTAGAAAATAATAATTATGCTGTCGGAGATATGGGACTTGCCGAACCAGGTTCGACATTTAAGTTGATGTCTATGGCTGCACTTTTTGAGAATGAAGAAATTCCAATTTCATTGAAAGATAGCGTCCAAACAGGTGATGGAGTTCATAAATACTATGATGATGCTGTTATGCGTGATGTTTCTGCGCTTGGAAAACTAACCGTTCAAGAGGTTTTTGAGAAGTCATCAAATGTTGGAATGTCGCTTTTGGTATGGAAATATTTTCGTAAAAATCCTAAAAAATATTTTGAGGCTCTTCAAAAATTTGGACTTTCTCGCCCTTTAGGTTTTCAAATGGCTGGTGAAGCACAGCCTTATATCAAATCTCCTTCAGATTCTTCATGGAGTGGAAGTACTCTTCCTTGGATGTCTATTGGTTATGAGCTTAAATTATCTCCTCTTCAAACACTTTCATTTTATAATACGATTGCTAATAATGGAATAATGGTTGAACCAATTATTGTAAGTCAGACGAGGCAAGCAGGCAAAATTTTGAGCAGTTTTGAAACAAAAGTTAATAAAGAAATTATTTCAGAAAAGACTGTAAAGACTTTAAAAATCATGTTGCGTGGCGCAGTAGAAAATGGAACTGCCAAAAAAATTGATACCAAAACATATCAAATTGCAGGAAAAACAGGAACTGCCGAAAAAGTAAGAAATGGAGAATATACCGAAGACCATTACACCTCTTTTGCTGGTTACTTTCCTGCTGATAATCCAAAATATTCTTGTATTGTAATTATTGATGACCCAAAAACTGAAAAACGTTATGCTGCCGAAGTAGCTGCTCCTGTTTTTCGCAGTGTTTCTGATGTGGTTTATCAACGTTATTTGCACAAACCACTTTCAGAAGTTGAGCCTACGGCAAAGGATAGTTTGCACATGCGTTTGCCTTTTATTCGTGCTGGCTACCGTCCAGATTTGGATTTGGTGTGTTCGCAATTAGGAATCAAAACGCAAAACCAAAGTATGCAACAATGGGTAAAAACACAAGTAGCTACCGATACCGTAAAATGGATAGACAATCAAGGAGCAAAAAGCCTTATTCCTGATGTGCGTGGAATGCGCCTCCGTGATGCCCTTTATTTGTTGGAAAACTTAGGAATGAAAGTCGCCTTTGAAGGAAAAGGAAGAATAAAATCACAATCTTTAAACCCAGGAGGAGCAATTCAGAAAGGAAAAACTATTTATTTGAAATTAAAGGAGTAGGTTATAGGGAAATGAAAAAATTAGCAATACTATTTCTACTTTTTTTTTGTATGATTTCTTGTACAGAAAAACCACAATCTGTTCAAAAATGGCTTTCTGAAATAGAAAGTAAAGACATGCAGAACAGAGCCATAGATGTCCTAGAAAAAATCTATAATTCAACAGCTTATACAGTTACAGAAAAAGATAGTTTATCACAAATTCATGTAGAGTTAGCAAATTGTAAATTACTTGATTCTACTACTCGTATTGGAGAGCTTTTCTATGGACTGTATGGTTTAGGTAGAGTGGAGAATAATCCAAAATTTAAAACAATAGCTTTCCTATCACGCAATTACCAGAAAGATTCAGCAGTAGGTAAAGCTGCTGTACAGATGCTTATCGATACTTCAAAAATAGATTTTGGTAGATATTTTCCAGCTCATTATAAAGATATTGCAAAAAACAACTTCAAAAGTGAAATAGAACCCTCTGAAAAACTTAGAAAAATTGAAACTAAATTACTTTCTTATTTAGATGTTTATCCAATAATGATTGACGATAAACGTGCAGATTCTATCGGAATGATAAATAAGTTACTAGAACAAGCACTAAAAGAACCTGATGGTTTTAAGTATGGTTTGCCTCGTTATGTAGAAAAAGAAGGGATTATTATTTCTGAAGATGGAAATTTTCGTATTTATACGTTCAGTTATAATCAAGGTTGGAATAATAGGTCTGCAATAGCTTATGGTGTTTATCGTTCCTCAGACTCTGTCATCATCACAGAAGATATAGCAACCTGCAAAATTGAATATGAATACAAAAATGAAAAAGGAGAGATAGAAATGGGAGAAGATAATCTTCGGGCTTTACCAATTACAATTTTTCAAGTGGAAAGAGAAGGAAATCCTCTGTATATCGTGATATACAATTATATTGGAGGAGGAATGGATAGTTGGTTTGTAGTTGTACAAGGATTTGAAGTAAATAATGGAAAAATAGTCCGTTGTAAAGATTGTATTGCAGGAAAATCTTCGCAAAGTTTTGATAAGTATTATAGAGTTTACTGGATATTACCTACTTATGATAGAGAAAAACAAGAACTCTCTTTTAATACACAACCTTTTTATGTTAATCGTTTTCCTTACTTTGATTTGCCTAATGGAAAATTAAAACCAATTTCATCAGAAGAGGAAAGAGAACTAAATAAAACTAGAACAGGAGGAGGAAAATTTATGGAACGAACTACTTTAAGATGGAATGGAAAACAATTTGATATTATTCCTTTTGATATTCGTTATTGCAAATAAGTAACTGAACAGAATTAAGTATAAGTATCTTGCATTTTGTTCAAGTCTGTACCAAAGGTCTGACTTGGGCAAAATAAGTCTTTTTTGAGATTTAAATACATATTTTAAACTAGTCAGACCTTCAGTAATTTTTTTGTAAAAACTCATATTTGATTTCATACTTAATATCAATAGATAAGTTTTTACCCAAATTCTCAATAGCCAAGTGTAAAAGGTCTTCATTCATAGTATGCAAATATAACAAATAACAGACAAATCAAAATACGATACAAAAAATATATGATTAAACTGACCTTTATCTAAAAATAAAAAAAATTCCCCAAAAGAGCCATAAAGCATTCTTTTGAGGAGGTTTCAATTAAAGTTAAATTAGAAAATGCACAATCATCTACTAATCTTCAAACTATAATGAGTTTGCTTAAATTAAAAGATAAAGAGGAATAAACTTAGAGTAGAGTTTTTGCGTTAATTATGAAGAACATTAAAAATTAAAAATTATAATTTATGAATACTACTTATTTAGTTGATACAGAGGGAAATAAAATAGCTGTACAAATTCCGATAGCTGAATGGAATTTGATGGAAAAAGAAATGCAAAAGCTGCGTAAAAAATTTGAGGTTTTACAAGGAATTAAAGAAGCTGTGGTAGAAGTAAAAACAGCTCGTAAAGAAGGAAAAAAATTACAAACTTTAGATGATTTTCTAAACGAATTTTAAAATTATGGCTGTTGAAATTGTAATTAGTGAAAACTTCAAAAGAGAAGCTAAGAAATTTTTGAAAAAATATGTTTCATTAAAATTGGAACTTAGAGAACTAATTGAGGAATTAAAAGAGAATCCAAAATTAGGAACACAAATTTTAGAAAATGCCTACAAAATTAGACTTGCTTGTAAAAGTAAAGGAAAGGGTAAAAGTGGAGGTTTTCGTATAATTAGTTATTTGGAAAAAATAGAAGAAGAGGAAGTCGAAATTTTAATTACTCTGCTTTCAATTTACGATAAATCTGAAACAGATTCTATTTCCAATACTCAAATAAAAGCTATCATTAATTCTTTAGATGAAGAGTAAAAAAGCTCCCCAAAAGAAACATAAAGCATTCTTTTGAGGAGTTTTCAATTAAAGCAAATTATATAATTTTAATTAGTCAAAGCATTTTGTAAATTAATTTTTCTCCATTTTGCACAAAAAAATCATATCCATAGCTTATTTTAAATCCTAGAATTTAAAACGAACAGAAGCCAAAACTTGTCTTGGTCGCAAATCAAAAACAGTTTGTGTATAAAAAAAACTAGAATTAGAAATATCCACAAACTGTTTTGTATTCAGAATATTATTTACAGAAAATTCTAAATCAACTGATTTTTCAGAAAAAGTGTATCTATAAAGCATATCCAAAAACTGACTATTTTGTATTGCTGAGTTATTTCCTTCTATTTTATTGCGATAAAAATCGGCTTTCAGAGAAATATAATTTCTATCATTTGGATAAATACTAAGCAAAATTTTGTATTCTTGTTGCTCTATTACATTCAGTTTTTCAGAAGAAATAATCGCATTCGAAAAAGTAAAATTACCCAAATAGGTCAGACCAAAATACTTGCTAAAATCTGTATTTACTCTTCCTCTAAATTGTAAATTCTGATTTTTAATAGATTTTAATTCTTGATTGATAAAAGCAATATTTTGAGAAAGAGAATAAGAAGAAGTAACCTTAAAAGTCGTTTTGATTTTATAAAAATACTTGCTTACCATTGCGTTTAGCCTGTGCAAAGAAGAATAATTTGTTCTTAAAGTTCCTCTCAAAATAGCTCTTCCATTTTCATCAAATTCGTTTTGCCAAACCAAATTTGATTTTGTATGATTAAAGCTATAAGAACTATTGAAAAAAAACGAACTAATCGGATTTTTATAATTCAATCTTGCATCAAAATTCTGAATAAAATCTTGACGAAGAGGAACATCTTTTTTTGTAATACTTCTATAATTTTGCAAAATATATCCTCTGTAAAACTGATTGATATTTCCAAAACTATTTCTAAGATTTGCTCCTAAAGAAAATTTCCAATAACCATTTAAGTCTTTCGTAATTCTCAAATTAGGCTCAATCGCAAGGCGTTGTATCTTCTCATTTTCATCTCGGTTTTCTGTGTTTTTATTGATATGAAAATAATGCAATCGCAAAGGAACATCAAGTTTTATTTTCCAATCCTTTTTTTTGTATTGCGTTCCCATTTCCCAAAAAGCTACATAATGAGCAAACGAAAGTCTATTTTGAAAATCATTGGACAAGATAAAGTTTTGATTGTTTTCATCAAAAAGGTTTTTGTTTTTTAATTCGATAGTACTTTCTAAAGTTTGATAATCGGTTTGAATACCTGTTTTGGTAGCCAACGCCATGCGCCCTATTTTTTTTGTAAAACTGGCTTTATGCTGCGTAAAAAAAGTAGTCTGATGCAAATTTTGAAAAATTTTATCATAATTTTCCAAGCTATCATTTTGGCTAAATATTGTATCTTGATGTATTAATTCTGAAAAAACAACAGGATTTATTCCCAAAGATGGAACATTGTTTTGATAGTTGATAAGAGAAGTAAAATTCAAAACATTTTTGTTTTTTGATTTGATGGGAACAACCCAATTTAATGTATTTGAAAGCTCCAAAAACGGATTTTTGAGCTGTTGAGAAATCATTTGAAAATTATTTTGTTCTGTTCTCTGAATCATTCCATTTTGTTTGTTCCATTGTTTTTTTATCTCTAATTCATTTTTAAAATACTTTTGTTTGGAATTTTTGACAAGAATAAATTTGGCTTCTAATTCATTATTTGTAAATCTGTTTTGTGTCTTTTCTACGATATTTATTTCAGAAGTAGGCAAAAAAATGGAGGTTTGCGTATTTCCAAACTGTTTTTGAAAATCATAGAAATACGAAATATTTGTTTTGAGTTGGTAATCATTTTTTAGCTTTGTCAGAAAATTAAAACTAAACATCTGGATTTGATTATTACGCCAACGATTTTGAGTAAATTTTGGTCTTTTTAATTTCTGAACCGAAAGCCAATCTATTTTTTGAGGAATTTGAGAGTTTGCAATCCAATCTTCTAAAGTCAGAGTACGAAGTTGAGAAGAAACATCGTTTCCTGTATTATTGGTTTGATAAGAAGCAATTAATTGATTTTTCTTTGCAAAAAACATCGGAGTAACATTTGCCTCCCACAAAAAAGGAATAAAATTTTGATTATTTTCAATAGCTCCTGCACCTAATTTTGCTGTTCCTGTGGTCGTAACTCCGTTTTTGAGTTTGATATTTAGAGAAGTATTATTCGAAATAGTAAGCGAATCTAATGCTTTTATGGGTTGGTGGTTTTCTAGTATTTCTACTTTTTCTACGGCATCGGCAGGAATATTTTTATTTGCTAAATCATATTTTCCCTCTAATAAATCCAATCCTTCGATATAATATTTCTCTATTGGTTTGCCTTGATACAAAATTTTTCCGTCTGGTTTTATTTCTATCCCAGGCATTTTGGAAAGCACATCGGCAATTACTCTATCTTTTTGAGATTTGAAACTCTCCACATCAAAAGTAAGTGTGTCGCCTCGTTTGGAAATCGGATTTGTTTTTTTGAATATAATTTCTTCCAACATCTGTACTTGACTCTCCAACTTAAAATCAATCATTTGGCTTTTGTTACCTATCTTTTTTTCTGTTTTTTTGTGGGAAATATGCGTAATCCGAAGAAGCAAAGAATCTGCTTTTAAGTCAAAATTAAGAGTATATTTTCCATCGCTTTTTGAGATATAAAAAGCCTTTACCAATTCGCTATCCGTATTCAAAACAATTACACTTGCATTCGAAACAGGATTATCAAACTCATCTGTAAGCACTCCAGAAATTTGAGTTTGAGCATTTCCATAAAAACATACATTGAAAAATAGAATGATAAATAAAATACGCATATTTTGGATAAAATAAGATGGAAAATTTAAACCCTAAGTTTCTTAAAGACACTTAGGGTTTGGGAAAAGTTAGAAGAGTAAAATCAAGAAAGAGTTTACTCCAATTCAATAGGATTATTTTCACGTTTCAAACGAGCCTCTGTTTTCTTTCTCATTGCTTCTCTAGCTTCTTCAGTAAGTTGAAATCCAAACTCAGTAAACATTACTTCAGGATTACTTTTCATTTTTTCTTTTACTATCAAAAAATCTTTTTTATCTATTATTTTTTGTTCATTGATTAATTCATAAATAAGAGATTTTTCTGTACTTTTTATTTCTAATAAATTAAACTGATAATGTTTTTTAGAATCCACAACTCGCATAACAACCCCTAAAATTCCATTGAACTTATAAGGAGCAGCCGTCAGAGGAATTTCTGTAGTGTACCACGCTTCATAATCTCTACCTGCAAAATGAGTAGTTGCTTTTTGGCATATATAATTTCCTATTTGCAATGTGTCTTCTGAAAGTTTCCAACTCAAATTTACCTTTTCTTGATACATTATTTTTGTAGTAAGAACCCTTTCATAATGTCTAACGGTATCATTTTTATTTTGTAAAATGTACCCAAATGTTGGTATTTTCGGACGCTTACTCATACTAGCCAACACATTAACATCTGCTCCCTCATCTACATTCACTAAAAAAGAATCTAATAAAAACTTATTTTCACTTAAAAAATAACTCTCATTACCAAACATATCCAAATAAAATAATTCGTCACTAACAGAATTAATATCTGTAGAATCTATCTGATATTTTAGATTATAAATAAGACGATACCCTGTTTGGGCTTTTAAAAGAAAAGGAAAGCACAAAATGATTATAAAAAATAAATAACGCATGATATTTTTGTTTTTAGATTATTATTTTTACTCCAATTCAATAGGATTATTTTCACGTTTTCGGCGAGCTGCCATATTTTTTTTCATGCGTTCATTATTTCCACCCAAAACTATTCCACTACCAGCAAACCTCAACTCTGGATTTTCCCAAAATTTTTTCTTCATTTTCCAGAATTCCTTTTTAGAAATTTTATTTTGAGGTTCATCTACAGAATTGAAAACAGTAGATTTATCAATATTTTGTATTTCCATCAAGTCAAACTGATAATGATTTTTAGCATCTACAATTCGCATTATTGTACCCAATAAACCACTAAATTTGTAAGGATAAGCAGTTAGTGGAATTTTGGTTGTGTACCACGCTTCATAATTTCTACCTGCAAAACGAGTAGTTGCCCTTTGACATAAATAATTACCTATAGTAAGTGTATCATCTGAAAGTTTCCAATCTAAGTCTATCTCTTCTTCATAAGCAAAACTTTGTAAAGTAATTTTTTCATAATGTTTTGTAAGCTCATTTTTTGTATGAATAGTATAAGAAAACTTTGAAGATTTTGGGCGAGTTTTCAAATTCAAAAAAGCATCAAGCATATCTTTTTCGTTAGGATTAAGAAGAAAAGAATCCTTCAAAAATTGGTTTTGACTTAAAAAATAACTCTCATTACCAAACATATCCAAATAGTAAATTTCGTCACTAACAGAATTTACATTGGTAGAATCTATCTGATATTTTAGATTATAAATAAGACGATACCCTGTTTGGGCTTTTGAGAGAAAAGGGAATAACAGGAAAATTATGAATAATAAATATTTCATTTTTTACTAGAATTAAAGATAAAAATTAACATACAAACACTCTGTAAATATAAGCAATAAAATTAATAATTTAATTTTATTAATTATAAATTGATAATACAAATCAAAAAAAACGAATTATGCAAATTTATTACATTTTTATTTTTATGCTTTTTCTAAAAAAACATGAACTCGGTATTTAACTTTTAATTAGCGATATTTTAAATATACTTATTATTTCTACATAATAGGGTAGCATACGCTTTAGCGTGTGAGTAGATGTACCGAATGCTTTAGCTTTCGCAAAATCAATCAAAGCACCAACAAATTACACCCTCTCACATCTGAATAATCAAAACGCCCCAAGACTTGAAACTCTCCTTTTGGATTTATTTTACCTAAATCCTGTGTTTCGATAAAGGCACAACTTTCTATATTTGCCAAATCAATGACATTGATTGCTCCACTTTGATTTTCAAAATTATCTGATTTATTTTCTATTTTTTTCAAATCAAAAGGGTCGTTTGTATCACGCATAATAATTTTGAGATAAGAAGGAGTTTGAAACCAAGTTTCTGTATTTTCTTCTTCTGTATTTTTGAGTGCATAACCTTGAGATAATAATTCTGTCATTCCATACTCTGAATCTATTGCAGAAACTCCAAAAGCATTTTTCAAAATCTGATGTACTTCTTCTCTTACCATTTCTTTTTTTCTGCCTTTCATTCCTCCAGTTTCCATCACAATTATTTCATTTTTCACATTACTTTTTATAGTGTTTTCTTCAAACTGCCAAGTCTTCGGTAGGCTATAATTTGGATAAGTTGATGTCAAAAAATCAGCAAAATCTAAAAGTGCAAAGGTTACTCCTAGCAACAAAACTGGCTTTGTGGGATTTGTTAAAACTGCTTTTTCTAACTCATTTTTCAATTTTTCATAATCATACAGAAAATAATTTGAATTTGATTCTGCATTTTGAAGAAAATAATCTACCATATAAATCAGCGAAGAACCATCACGTTCCAAATAAGAAGGTAAAAGCGCAAAAATCTGAAAATCACTTAATTTTCCATATTCTTTATAGATTTCTTCAAAAATAAATTGACTTGATTTTTCATAAAAATTCAAATCTGAAATAGCGTGTTTGCTTCTTTGTGTTTGGTCAGTTGTACCACTACTTGTAAAAATTTGGTTTGTCTTTATGCCTTCTATCTGAACATTGTGCGACTTAAAAAAGCGAATAGGTAAGAATGGAATATCATATATAGAATTTATTTCTACGGGATTAATATTCAATTTTTCTATATATTCCTTATAAACAGGATTGTATTTTGATTGAAAATAAAATAATTCTAAAGCCTTTTTTTCAAAACCTTTAAAATCATTTTTTGGAAGAGAGAAAATACTCTCTTTATAGTTGGCAATAAAATTTTGATGCATGCTGTTTTTTTGTATGACAGGCTTCCTAGTCTGTCTAAAACTAAAAAGGTTCTTTTTCGTTAAAAGGAAATACTATTTTACTTAGATTTATTCATCTTTATAAAAAGTCATTTAAAAGTAGCTAAAACGACTATAAAAATGAAATAACAATTTTTATTCTCACAAAAAATTACGATACTTGTTAGATTAATAATAAACTGATACATTTAAAATCTAATGAGTTTAAAAATCGTTGGTGTTCTTACCAACGACAAAATTGAAAAAAAATTTATGATTGACAATAACATCTATTATACGCCCCGACAAATTGTTGAGGAGCTTGACAAATATATCATCGGACAACACGAGGCAAAAAGAAATGTAGCGATTGCGTTGCGTAATCGTTGGCGACGCATGCACGTCAAATCGGAAATACAAAAAGAAATTATGCCAAACAATATTCTGATGATTGGCTCAACAGGTGTTGGAAAGACCGAAATTGCACGTCGTTTGGCAAAAGTAGCCAATGCTCCCTTTGTAAAAGTAGAGGCATCTAAGTTTACTGAAGTTGGTTATGTAGGGCGTGATGTAGAAAGCATGGTGCGTGATTTGGTAGAACAAGCCGTCAAATTAATCCAGACTGAAAAGCGTAATGCTGTCAAACAAAAAGCCGAGCAGGCTGTCGAAAATATTATTCTTGATGCACTTATTCCACCTCTTAAAAATAGACAACCTTCTACTACGCCTTCTACGGTTGGCTTTTCCAATGATGAAATGCCTACTTCTGATGCCGAATTGAATGAACGTACAAGGGAGCGTTTTAGAGAAAAATTACGTGCAGGAGAATTAGAAGAACGCAAAATTGAGATTACTTTAGAATCAAACAATAACCCCGGTGTTGGTGTAGTAGGAGGTGCGATTGATGAAGTTTCGATGATGAATATTCAAGAAATGCTAAGTGGAATGTTGCCTAATCGTTCGAAGAAACGAAAAGTAACCATTGAAGAAGCTCGTAATCTTTTGTTGGAAGAAGAAGCCTACAAACTTATCGATATGGACGAAGTGAAAACAGAAGCCATCAAAAAAGCCGAAAACTCAGGAATTATTTTTATTGATGAAATTGATAAAGTAGCATCTTCTAGCAATAAAGGAGGTGGAGCTGATGTAAGCCGTGAGGGGGTTCAGCGTGATTTATTGCCGATTGTAGAAGGAAGTGCAGTTACTACAAAACATGGAATTGTAAACACAGACCATATTTTGTTTATTGCAGCAGGAGCTTTTCATGTTTCGAAACCTTCGGATTTGATTCCAGAATTACAAGGACGTTTTCCAATTCGTGTAGAACTCAATTCGCTTACCAAAGAAGACTTTCATAAAATATTGAAAGACCCAAAAAATGCACTTAGTAAGCAATATGTTTCTCTTTTGGAATCAGAGGGCGTAAAATTATCCTACCAAGAAGATGCCTTAGAAGAAATTGCAGATATTGCTTTTCATATCAATAGCGAACTCGAAAATATAGGCGCAAGGCGTTTGCATACAGTTATGAGCCATCTTTTAAATGAAATTTTGTTTGATGTTCCTGATACAATTCCTCCAAATGCTCATGTAGCTATTAGCAAAGAAATGGTACAAGAAAAATTAAAAGCTCTTGTCAAAAATAGAGATTTGAGCCAGTATATTCTTTAAGTAGCCGATACCAAAGTATCACATTTATAGTAAAACTAAACTCTAAACGTCTTTTAAAATGTTTAGAGTTTTTTATTTGGTGGTGTTGTAAAAAGTATGATAAGTTATTTGGTTGTTGGTGTCGCTTCGCTAAAACACCAACGAACGGTGTTTTTCCCTGTTCTGTGACTCACAGAACAGTAAATACATCTAGTGTCCAGTACTCTAAGTTTTTAGTTGTATAATTTTGCTATTCTAAAACGCTTTAAAAAAATCATACTTTGTGTAACACCACCTTTTATTTTATATTTTTCTCAAAAAAATAAAAAATATTTCACTACAATTTATTAAATTGCTACTTCATTCAAAACATTATAAAAAAATATTATGTCGACAGAACAGATTATTCTATTTAGCACACTTGCTATATTCATATTAGGATTTGCCTTCCTTATCAGAACTTATATTCCAATTAATTTATGGATTATGGCTGTTTTTTCTGGTGTTCGTTTGGGCTTGCTCGAACTTGTCGCTATGAGAATCCGAAATGTTCGTCCTCGTAAAATTGTTTTGCCTCTCATTAATGCAAGTAAAGCAGGTTTAAAAGAGATTACAGCATCAGACCTCGAAACTCACTTTCTGGCAGGAGGTAGTGTCGAAGAAGTTGTGAAAGCCTTGATTGCAGCCGATAAAGCAAATATTGATTTGAGTTTTAAGCAAGCTGCTGCCATTGATTTGGCAGGTAGAGATGTTTCGGAAGCTGTTCAGATTTCCGTTAATCCAAAAGTAATTACAACAAATGCAGTTACTTCGGTAGCTCAAGATGGTATCCAACTTATCACAAAGGCTCGTGTTACGCTGCGTGCAAATATTGCCCAACTTGTAGGTGGTGCAGGTGAAGAAACTATTTTGGCTCGTGTGGGTGAAGGTATCGTAACGGCAGTAGGTTCGTCGCATTCTCATAAAGACGTTTTGGAAAATCCTGACAGAATTTCAAAATTAGTTTTGGAGAAAGGACTTGATGCAGGAACAGCCTTTGAAATCTTGTCTATCGATATTGCAGATATTGATGTAGGAGAAAATATTGGTGCAAAACTTCAAATCGAACAAGCAAATGCAGACCTTAGAGTTGCAGAAGCCAAAGCAGAAGAACGCCGTGCAATGGCAATCGCTGTCGAACAAGAAATGAAAGCAAAAGCACAAGCATCAAGAGCAAAAGTAATTGAAGCAGAAGCAGAAGTTCCGAAAGCTCTTTCAGAAGCATTACGAACTGGAAACTTCGGAATTATGGATTATCAACGTTTGCGCAATATGCAGGCTGATACACAAATGAGAGAATCAATAGCCAATCCAGAAGAAAGAGGAATAAAACGCAGAAACGATGATGGTTTATAAGATTAAAAAATAAAAAAAACGGTTTGTTTTCATTTGAAAGCAAGCCGTTTTTTATTGTCTTTATGTAAGAATAAAATTAGAAACGAAGCTCTACCAACTCCCAAAATTCTTTTACCTCATCGTTCTGAAAACTCCAATCATATTTCATAATATAATTATTCTTCAAAAACATAATTGCTTCTTTGTGTGTCGCACAATTATCTATTCCTGTAAGTGCATCATCTAATTCTTCTTGATTATCCCCAAATAATTTTTTGGTAAATAAAAACTTTTGATTGAGCGTAATGAGTTCCTTTACTGTCTTACCAGAAGGTTTGAAACGCTCGGCAAAAGTAGGAGCATCAACATCTACAGTTGTTGTATATTTATCTGCAAATGTAGTTTCATTTTTATTTACGACCTTTGAGATGAGTTCTTCTTCTTTTGGAGTTTCCTCATGTTTGTAAGACCTAAACAAAGGAACATCTTCTTCAACAAGATTTTCTTTTGGTGTTTCTTCTGTTTTAGGCTCTGAATAGGTTACAGTAGAAGGCTTAAAATTAGTTGTCTTTTCTGTTTCATCTTCAAAAGAAGTATCAAAAAAACTTTTTGGCTCTTCTTCTTGAGAAATATTTTCAAATATATCTTCCTCTTTTTCCTCTTCTTTCTCTTCTAGGTCTGTAAAAGTTACAAACTCTTGAATTTTGAGAGGTACAATATCACTGAGATGACGCAAAATAGGCTTTGGGTCATCGTATTCTACATTATTATCTATGATACTTCCGATAGTATCCATCGCTTTTGAAGCCGAAATCATTCCTGCATCACTTTTTTCTTCCAAAGCCGAAACAATTTGTTCGAATAATACTTTATGTGTTTTTACGTACTTTAAAGCAGGTTTAAACTCTTCATTTATACGGATTGTATTTCCATTTTGAGCCAATTTTTCAACTTCTTGCTCATAAAAAACATACGGAGCTAACAATAATTGAATAGTATCAGCCACTGATTGTGTAACTAACTTTTCGAAAGTAGGCTCATCAATAGAAATATTTCGAGAGAGCATATTCATAAGTTTTTCCAACAATGCTTTAATTTCTGGATTATCATAGTCAAAAAATGGGCTTTTTATTTTGGCGTTATCAGCCTGCCATTTTTCAAAGAGAATTTTGATAATAAACAAATTTATTTGTTTGACTCCACAAAAATCAGTTAATTGAGAACCTGTAATGCGTTCATGTGTTGTAAAAAAGTCTGAACAAACAGCTTTAGCAAACGACTCGGCATACGCAAGAACAGCATTATTATTTAATTTACTTGCCATAATTTTATTAATAATTGGTTTTGGATATTATTTTTTGATGGATTAAAGTCTGTTTTTTTTCTATCTTTGATTTGGAATGGTAAGTTTTCCAAAAAGCTACACAATACATCAGTATCAATTATGCCTTGTTACAGCAGTGAGGCTAATTAAAAGTTACGAATATAAATTCGTAAATATCAATAAATTACAAATACAAAAACGGTAATTTATTTAATTTCTATTCCTTATTTGGATTCTAAATAAAAATACAAAAATAATTTGAAATCTATTTTTTGAATCCTAAAAAAACATTTTTTTCTTATTCTATCTTCAATTTAATTTCTTAATTTCCAAAATATTGCCAACAATGCCAAAAATCATAATTCAGAACATGAACGCCGTAGAATTTTCGGCAGACACAAAAAAAAGCCTATTACAAAACATTTTAGATGAGCAAATAGACTGGCTACACTCGTGTGGAGGAAAAGGAAAATGCACCACTTGTAAAATAATTATTAAAGATGGCGCAAAAAATTTGACTCCTAAAGGAAGCGTCGAAAAAAACTTTTTTGAATTAGAAAAGCTAAAAGAAAATGAGCGTTTGGCGTGTCAATGTAGCTTGAAAAAAAATACTGAAGAAGATGCTAAATTAATAATCTGTGCTGCCGAAGAAAACAAACTTCCCCATATTGATTATTCTGAATGTTAATTGAATTAGAAAACCCTATTTTTACAGAAAGTGAAAATAGGGTTTTTGTTTTCTAAAAACGATTTTAATTAAGAGTAGTATCAATTATAGATATGAGCTATCAAAGCAGCAAAATCAACTTAAATCACTTAATATCAGCAATTTATTTTTTTATTTTTAAATCCGATTATTTAGCAAAAAGCTGGTCTATATTTTTGAAGGCTTTAAACTCAAGTGCATTATTTTCTGGGTCTAAGAAAAACATTGTTGCTTGTTCGCCTACCTTTCCTTCAAAACGCAAATAAGGCTCAATGACAAATTTTATCTTTTTGGCTTTCAATTTTTCAGATAATTCTACCCATTTTTCCCATTCCAACACAACCCCAAAATGAGGAACAGGAACATCATGTCCGTCCACCAAATTAGTTGGATTGGAATTTAGTTTTGGTTTTGAAACTTCACTTTCTGGTTTTTGATGAATGACAAGTTGATGCCCAAAAAAGTCAAAATCTACCCAATGCGAATCGCTTCGCCCTTCTGAGCATTCCAAAATATCTCTATAAAACTGACGGCATTTTTCTAAATCAATAACAGGAATTGCCAAATGAAATGGTTGCATAATTATTTTTTATTAATAATAATTGAGTGGTGTTGTAAAAAGTATGATAAGTTATTTGGTTGTTGGTGTCGCTTCGCTAAAACACCAACAACGGCAT
>CAKZOK010000023.1 GCA_937136415.1 uncultured Cytophagales bacterium
TTTCTTTACTAAACTTTAGAAGTATTTTCTCCTCCTTTTCCAAGCCAGAAGTATGATTAAAAAATACCTTCTGATTTGCAAATTCAGCTCTTTTAAGCCTACGAATGAGCTCTTCAGTTTTACCAGAAAACATTGAACCACAGACTATTTCAATCCATCCACTCTTTCTTCCTTCACTTGGGAAATGTTCTAAAAACATCGCTTAATCTTCTTATTTGAGGTTATCAACAAAGGTTCGAAGAGAAAAAGTCAATTCAATTAAGGATGAACCTTTTTTCTTACTTAAATTTGAGAACTAAATGTCGTCATTTTGTTGCATAGTTAATGTACATCGTTAGCAACTTGATTAAAATGTTGAAAAGTCGAATTTGAATTCAAACATGGAAAAATTAGAAGGATATAACTCAAGAATTGGTAGGTTTGCCAATTCCGATTACAATAACTGTAAAACTCAATATTGTTTTTGATAAAAAATAATAAGCTGTTCAGAGTTTTAAAAATTCTTTCTACAAAAAACAATAAATTAAAATTATTTTATTTTTGTAGAAATTTAGCTGCTTAATGCTGGTAGAAGTTTAATTATTTGCACCTAAAAATGTATCTTGTATTTTGTCAAAGTCTGCAATGAAGGACTGATTTGGACAAAATAAGCCTTTCCAAAATTTTAAATGTTTATTTTAAACTGGTAAGACCTTCGATACAGACCAATTTAAACTACAAGATAAAGTAAGGCTAATTTAATTCTATAAACATTGCACAGTTAGGCAGTTAAAATTATTAAATGCAAAATTTCAAATCTAATTCAAAATTTGTATTTTTGTTTAGGGCATGTTCATAAAAAATAATTCATTTTAAAAATAGTTAGAATCAAAGAATTTCTAGTATTTTTCTGACTTTGACAGTCCTTTCACAAGGCTATAGTTTAAGAAAATAAGTACTTTGTGCCAAACTATTGTTAGAGTTCTTTTGGGTTACCAAAAAACTACTGACAAAGTTTTTATGAACATGCCTTGTATTTTTGCTTGATTATCAAGACATTATAAAAGTTGTATTTCATATTATTTTTCAATTACTTATTTCAAAAATGGTTTAGAAATAGCAATAAAAGACAAATTTGGTTATAAAATAAAAACACAACCGTTGCTCGTATCCTCACGAGCGACCATAAAAACATAAAAAATATATGGCATTAGCAACAGATACTCCACAGGTTCTTAGTTTCGAACTTACAGAAGAGCAAGCAGAAGTACAAAAAGCAGCAAGAGATTTTGCTCAAAGTCAGCTTTGGGAAGGCGTTATCGAACGTGATAACGAACAAAAATTTCCTGCCGACCAAGTAAAGCAAATGGGCGAACTTGGCTTTATGGGAATGATGGTAGACCCAGAATATGACGGAAGTGGAATGGATACCGTTTCTTATATTTTGGCGATTGAAGAAATTTCTAAAGTAGATGCTTCGGCTTCGGTTTGTATGTCGGTAAATAATTCGCTTGTTTGTTGGGCATTACAAAAATATGGAACAGAAGAGCAAAAACAGAAGTTTTTGAAACCTCTTGCATCAGGCGAAAAAATCGGTGCTTTTTGTCTTTCCGAACCTGAGGCAGGTAGCGATGCTACTTCGCAGCGCACAACGGCAGAAGACAAAGGCGACCATTATTTATTAAATGGAACAAAAAACTGGATTACGAATGGTAAGACGGCTTCTATTTATTTGGTAATGGCTCAAACAGACGTGGACAAAAAACACAAAGGAATTAATTGTGTCATTGTAGAGCGTGGAATGGACGGTTTTGTTGTCGGTAAAAAAGAAGATAAAATGGGTATTCGTGGTTCTGATACGCATTCTTTGATGTTTACAGATGTAAAAATCCCTAAAGAAAATCGTTTGGGAACAGACGGACAAGGCTTTAATATTGCAATGGCTACCCTAAATGGTGGACGTATCGGAATTGCTGCACAAGCTGTCGGAATTGCTGGTGGTGCTTTAGAACTAGCTTTGAAATACTCAAAAGAAAGAAAAACATTTGGCAAAGAAATTCATAAACATCAAGCTATTGCTTTCAAATTGGCCGATATGGCTACAAAAGTAGAGGCTGCTCGTTTGCTTTGTTTGAAGGCTGCACAGATAAAAGATGCAGGTGGAGATTATTCTCTTTCTGGTGCAATGGCAAAATTGTATGCTTCAAAAATTGCGATGGAAGTAACTTCTGATGCCATTCAGATTCACGGTGGATATGGTTATGTAAAAGAATATCATGTAGAAAGAATGCTACGTGATGCCAAAATTACAGAAATCTATGAAGGAACTACCGAAATCCAAAAAATTGTTATTTCAAGACATATTTTGAAAGACTAAGGAATAATTACGAATTAAAAATTACGAATTGAAAGTCAGCGTAGTTAAACGACGGTTCTGTATTTCGTATAAATCAAAAAAAAACAGATACATAAAATTTATGTATCTGTTTTTTTTGTAGGTTAATTCAAAATAGAAACATCATTTTAACTAAACAAATCAACATACTTTCTAAAGATATATGTCCTTTGGCTGAAAGCTTTTGTATGAACCTTGCTTTATAAAATTACCTGATTTAAAATTCTGCATTATTTTTTTTGAGTAAAGATAAACCTTATTTAAGAAAAAGGCAAAAAACTTAAATAAGGATTTGTTTATTTAAGAAAAAGGCAAAAAACTTAAATAAGGATTTAGAATGCTATATGCTCAAAGGCAAGCCTTTAACCTACAAATACATTTGCTTTACTATAAATCAAAAAAAACAGATACATAAAATATATGTATCTGTTTTTTTTTGTAGCTTACACTTTAGCGTGAGAAAAAAGTGCCGAATATTTTAGTGTTCGGCTAAAAATATAATCTATCCAAATGAAAGTATTAAAAAAATATTTCAAAAAAATAATGCTAACTTCTTTTTTGCTCATTTTGGGAACAATAGGAAGTATAGTTTTAGCTAATTATTTGATTGTTTGGAAAGCGAAAAGCAGTACTTTCGCAAATATAAAAACAATACCTTACAAAAAAGTAGGACTACTTTTGGGAACAAGAAAAATTTTACCGAACGGATATAAAAACCTATATTTCAAGTACAGAATTGATGCAACTGTAAAACTTTATAGAGCCAAAAAAATCAAATATATTATTGTAAGTGGTGATAATAGTAGAAAAAATTACAATGAACCTGAAGACATGAAAAATGCTTTAGTAGCAAAAGGCATTCCTGCAAGTAGAATTTTTATGGATTTTGCAGGTTTCCGAACGCTAGATTCTGTTGTGAGAGCAAAAGAAGTTTTTGGGCAAAACTCATTTACAGTTATTTCTCAAAAATTCCATAATGAAAGGGCTATTTATTTGGCATATTTGGAAGGAATGGAAGTTGTTGCTTTCAATGCAAAAGATGTAACCATAAAATATGGTATCAAGACACAAGTTAGAGAAAAACTAGCTCGTGTAAAGGTATTTATAGATTTTTTTACAGGAAAAGAACCCAAATTTTTAGGTAAAAAAATAAGTATTCCATAGTTTTATGGGGTTGCCAAAAACTGCTAACAAAGTTTTACAGGGCATGTTCTAAAGTATTTATCTAATTTTCTACAAAAAATGATTACAGTTCAAGACCTTATTTATTCTTACCCAAAATCTGAAAATCCGACGGTTAAAAGTGTTAGTTTTGAAGTAAAAGAAGGCGAAATTTTTGGTTTCTTAGGCCCCAGTGGTGCAGGAAAAAGTACCACTCAAAAAGTTTTGACCAAACTTTTAAAGAATTATGAAGGAGAAATTTTTATAAAAAATAAAAACTCAAAAAAAGAACTTAGAGAATGGAAAAGCGATTATTATAATCAAATTGGAGTTGGTTTTGAGCTTCCAAATCATTATTCAAAACTTTCTGCTTTAGAAAATTTGCAGTTTTTTGCTTCATTTTATGAGTTAGACAAACAAAATTTGAATCAAAAATTAATGCAGCTTTTAGAAAGTGTCGGACTGGCAAAAGATGCAAAAAAGAAAGTACAAGATTTTTCGAAGGGAATGAAAATGCGACTTAATTTTGTACGTGCGCTCATTCATAATCCACCTATTTTATTTTTAGATGAGCCTACTTCGGGGCTTGACCCTGTCAATGGAAAAATAATTAAAGACATCATTCTAAATCTAAAAAAAGAAGGCAAAACAATCATCTTGACAACACATCACATGACCGATGCCGAGCAGCTTTGTGATAGAGTAGCATTTATGGTGGAAGGAAAAATTCCTTTGATAGATTCTCCCAAAAATCTAAAAGAAAAATACGGACAACGGCTTTTGAAAGTAGAATATTCTCAAAAAGAAGGAACAAATAGACAAAATCAATTTTTTGAACTGGAAACTTTAGCGCAAAATGAAGAATTTTTGAAACTCATCAATCAAAATTACATTCAATCGATGCACACACAAGAAGCGACTTTAGAAGATATTTTTATCGAAGTAACAGGCAAAAAATTAATATAACAATGAAAAAATTACTCAAAATCACCTTGTGGGAGTTTGTCTTGCAAGTTCGTCAGCATATTATTACGGTGGTGGCTGCAATTACGCTTATTTATAGTTTGGCTTTTATTTTTTTTGACAATTTGCCTACCAATTTCATTATTTTACTCATCAGCACTGACCCTACTATGCTAGGATTTTTGTTTATTGGTGTCTTGATTCTGTTCGAAAAAGATTCAAAAACGATAGAAGCAGTAGTCATTACGCCTATCAAAAAATCAGAATATTTGTTAGCAAAAATTATTTCACTTACAGGAATTGCACTTGTGGCAAGTTTGATAATGGCTTTTGCTAGTCAGAAAGAAATTAATTTTTTTGTTTTTAGTTTGGCTGTTTTGCTTTCTTCGGCGCACTTTCTTTTGATTGGATTTTTGGGAGCAGTTCGTGTCAAGACGATTAATCAATATATATTTATTCTTCCTTTTTCTCTTATTCCTTTGATGTTGCCCTTGCTCAATTTTTTTGAGTTTACGGATTCTGTTTTGCTTTATATTTTTCCATTTCAAGCCTGTTTGTTGCTTTTTGAGGCTGCTTTTGATTCTATTTTGTTGTGGCAATGGATTTATGCACTTCTTTATTTGCCACTAAGTACGATTGGACTTTATTTTTTAGCTTTAAAATTTTATGATAAATATTTGATTCAGAATTAATATCAATCAACCGTCAATGAGGATACAAAAAACTATGAAACCAACTACTTTTATTTATTTATTTAAAAATGATATAAGAAATATTTTTAGAGATAAAACACTTCTGATGATGACCGTTTTGCCTCTCATAATGATTTTTGGGTTGAAAGCTGCTTTGCCTTCTGTGGTCAAGCTATTGCCTTCATTTCCAAATTATTATTCTCTTTTTTTGGCTGTTGTGGGTACAGTTTCGGGGCTTTTGGGAGGTTATATTATTGCCTTTGTGATGCTTGATGAAAAAGATGATGATGTTTTGAAAGTAATTCGTGTGATGCCTTTTCCGATGTTTTTGTTTATGGCGTATCGGCTTTTACTGGCAGGTTTTTGGGCATTTATTTTTTCTTTTTCTGCTCTTTTAATCTTCGATATTCAAGATTACTCTTTATTAGAAAATATTTTTTATGCTCTTCTTTGTTCTCAAACGGCTGTTGTGATGCTGCTTTTTATGGTGTCTTTTGCGAGTAACAAAATTGAGGGAGTTACTTTTCTGAAAGGATTAAATTTTTTTATTGTGCTGCCTGTTTTGGCTTTTTTTGTTGATGCTTGGTGGAAATATATTTTTACTATTTTTCCTTTTTATTGGACATACAAAGCAATGCAAGAACCTAATTATTTATGGATTCTGATTTCTGTTTTTAGTCATTTTGTAGCTTTCGGAATTGGATATTATTTATTTTTGAAAAAAACAGAATAAAAAAATGAGCAGACACCTAACCTATGTGCCTGCTCGTAACAATAGTGGGAGTTGAACCCACACGTTTATTAAAACGTTTGATCCTGAGTCAAATGCGTCTACCAATTTCGCCATATTGTTGGTTGTAATATCTTTCGATATTACGTATTTTTATTTATTTTGAATTACCTATTTACAACAGATGACCTTTGCTCTGCCACTGAGCTACGCCCCCATTTTGAAAATATTATTTTGTGGAGGCGAGAAGATTCGAACTTCTGCGCTAAGTCATACAATCAGTAATCAAAACAGCATAAAAACACAGTCAAACTTACACTATGAGCAAAAAACTTAAACTAAAGAAGCAATAATCCCTCTGACTGTTCAGAGTGTCAGTTTATAAAACTGACAGGTTTATCTACTTTTTAAAACTAAAGCGAAGTCTTAGGCTATACTCATTTCTTTTTTGATTAATTATTTTGAAATAAAAAATCAATTATATCTTTACTTAAATAAATGCAAACATTTCTTTATAAAAAATGGACAGACACCTAACCTATGTGCCTGTCCGTAACAAACACAGGAATCGAACCTGCGCCCTTCAGACTGGAAATTCCGACGCTCTAACCGACTGAGCTAATTTGTCGTTTTGTGATGATTTTAACTATCACTCATATTCATAATTTGCTGGAATTACCTACTTACGTCCAATGACCTTTGCTCTGCCACTGAGCTACATTCGCATTTTTGTTTGTGTTTTTTTGTGCGAACGAGGAGATTCGAACTCCTGCACTAAGCCATAAAGTATCAGTAATTTAGAAATTATAAAAATGCTTTTAAACTTACACTATGAACAAGACGCTTACACTAAAGAAACAAACTAATTAAGTCTGCCAACAAGTTTGTGGCTAAAACTGTCTGCTTTTTCATACTAAAGCTAAATCTTAGGCTATGTTCATTTTTTTTGTTTATTCTATTTTGTAAAAATAGTGAATAGAATAAACCATTTATTTTTGATAAAAAATAAAATAATTTCTTGAATATACCACTTAACCTCTCAATACTGAAAAAGGTTCATTTTTGAGGGTTTTTATTCAAAAATTTATTTTGGTTGATTATTAAGTGGTGTTGTAAAAAGTATGATAAGTTATTTGGTTGTTGGTGTCGCTTCGCTAAAACACCAACAACGGCATTGAAATTTATTTTGGTTGATTATTAAATTATAGTTCCCAATCTTCATCACGTTTTTGTATTTCAAGAATTGCGCCTTTAAGAACTTTAAAAATGCGTAATTTTTCCACAGATACTGCATTTGCAGAATTGTAACCTTGTTCTTTTGCTATTTCTGAATTAGATTTTTCTTCCAATACACCTTCAACAATAAGCGCATAATGTTTTGGGGAAAGACTTAAAAGAGCTTCCCAAAGGTGTTTTATTTGTAATTCCTTTAAAAAATTATCATTTGTATTATCTTCCAAACTAGCAATTTCATTTGAGCTATTTTCTAAAAAAGAATGTAATGAATTATGCTTGGTTTCATTTCTCATTTCTCTAAAAGCCATTTTTTTTGCTATCCCAAAAATCATCGTCTTGACAGACGAAGTCATTTGATAAATCATAATTTTTTTTGCCTCAATTTTATCATACATAAAAATACAAGCATCATTAAAAATAGTTTGTGCTTGATGTTGGGAAAGAAATTTTAGATTTGGCTGCTTTTTACAAAAAAAATAAAAAGAATCAGAAAAGCTATAAAAAAACTCTAAGACAGGTCTAGAATTTCGCCTTTCTATGTGGTCAAAAATTTGCTGATTTGTCATGAAGAGGGAATAATTAAGGGAAGATTGTAAAGTAAAGAAGTGTAAATTGGAGTAGTGGAGTTCAATTTTAATCATTAAGATAACAAATTTCAAAGTTTATATAGTATATTCAAACAAAACTAAGAAGGCATAAAAATTGATTTTTCATAGAAAATATTATCAAAACATTAAATGATGTAATGAAATTATTCGAATAATACAATTTATTACGCTAGTATATTTGAATACTTTTGAGATTTTGTTGATAAATTGAATATATAAAAGATAATACTGGATAAAAAAATTTTTTTTATATAAAAAACTGCTTTATTCGCTGCATGTAATTTTAATCTAAATTATGACTCATATAAAAAAACAGATAATTCACTTTTTTAGTAAACTATCTGTTTTAGAATGTTTTGCAATTATTTTTTATTTTACCACAAACGTTGAATCAAATCTTCTACTGTAATATTTTCTGCTTCTGCTTTAAAATTTCGAACAATTCTGTGCCTCAAGACAGCAATCGCAATAGCTTTTACATCTTCAATATCAGGAGAATATTTTCCATTTAGAAGGGCATGACACTTTGCACCCAAAACCAAATACTGGCTTGCTCTTGGTCCTGCTCCCCATTCCAAATAATTATCGGTATCCGAAGTAGAACGTTCTGTACGTGGGCGAGTTTTGTGAACCAAATTTACAGCATATTCAATTACATTTTGTGCAACAGGCGCACGACGAATAAGCTGCTGAAACTCAATGATTTGTTCTGCTGAAATGATTCTATTTAATGTTGGTTTTTCGTTGGTTGTGGTGCTTGTTACTACTTTTACTTCTTCTTCAAAAGAGGGATAACCCAAATAAACACTACACATAAAACGGTCTAATTGTGCTTCTGGAAGTGGATATGTTCCTTCTTGTTCGATAGGATTTTGAGTTGCCAATACAAAAAATGGTCGTGGCAAATCGTGTCTTATGCCTGCAATAGTGACCGAATATTCTTGCATTGATTCTAAAAGTGCAGCCTGTGTTTTGGGAGGAGTACGATTTATTTCATCTGCTAGAATGATATTTGAGAAAATTGCTCCCTTGACAAATTTCAAATTTCGGTCTTTATCAAGTGTTTCTGCACCCACAATATCAGAAGGCATAAGGTCAGGTGTAAACTGAATACGACTAAAATCCAAATCCAAAACCTGTGATAGCGTGCTAATAAGAAGTGTTTTGGCAAGCCCTGGAACACCAATCAGAAGACAATGACCTTGTGAAAAAATGCTTGTCAAGAGTAATTCGACGGTTTGCTCTTGTCCGACAATTACTTTTGCAATTTCTTTTTTGAGTTCTTGATAGTGTTTGCTTAATGCGTCGGCTGCTTCTTTGTCGGAATTATATAAAGACATTTTATTGAATTATGAATGATAGAATCTCTAAACCTAGGCTGTTCAAAATTGGATTATTTTTTTCATCAGTTTTATCCTTTTAATTTGTAAAAATTGTATTTTAGCTACACAACTTTCTGAAAATACAACTTACATTTTTCTACAAACGCAAAGCAGTTATGCAGCTAAATTTCTACAAAGATAAAAGGATTAAAAACAATCATTTTTTGTAGAAAGAATTTTTGAAATTCTGAACAGCCTACTCTAAACCCTAAGGCTTTTTGAAAACCTTTAGACTTTAAACTTACGAACTTACCATTAAAAATACGTTTCTGCAATCGTAAAGTTTATTAAAATCATTTATTTTTAAGTAAGTCGTTGATTATCAGTAGAATAATAAAAAATAAACAGATTTAATTTTGAATTTAATTTTTTAATCCAAAATAATTTTTAATCTTAACCAACAATAATGTAATTTGCATAGTAAGAATAAAAAATATCCTACCTCCTTCAAATGAAAAATAAAGAAAATAAAAAGTATAAAATAAATCTGAATTTCAAAGTCATATTTGCAGGTTTGTTTGTGAGTGCTTTTATTTTTTCTATTCCTTTAGTTGCTCAACCTTTCACAAAAGGTATAAATAGTGAGCGTTTATTGCTTTTGGATTCGTTGAAAGAGGAGTACGAATTAGACAATTATTTTGATATTTTTAAAGATGAAAATAATAGTTACACATTTGAGGCACTCAACCCTTATTTGTTTAAAGCCTACCAATTTGAAGAAGTTTCTGAAGATGTCGAAACTTATTGGCTGCGTATTGCTATCAAAAATCCACATTTTTCTACTCAAAAATTACTCGTTCCGACTGGTTTTATAGATTCTGTAACTCTTTTTATAGAAGAAACAAGAGGAATTTATTCTACTCAACTGGGTGGTTCTTTGATTCCTCGTTCTGAAAGGAGTGTAAAAAGAGGAGGAATTTCGGTATCTGTTTTGGAAATTCCTGCACAGGCTACAAAAATATTTTTCTTTCGTTTGCGTAGCAGTACCAGACTTTCTAGCCAAGATGCACGCTACTCTCTTCGTCGTTGGTTTACAGCCTACACTCCAGATGGATATGAAGCCGAATTTTTGACAGCACGAAGTTTTCATAATTTTTTTTATGGAGCAATTTGGGTAATGTTGATTTATAATTTACTCGTTTTTATTGCTCTTAGAGATAGACAATATATTTTTTATGTTTTATATAATTTTCTGATTTTTACGTATATTTTTAGTAATATCGGACAATTAGGCGAACTTTTTTTGATGGAATATCCTCGTTTAGATGTCGGAATTAGGCTCTTTAGTGGGATTTTGTCTGTTTTTGCGCTGCTTATGTTTGCCAAAGACCATCTAAAAACGGTCATTTTTGCTTCTCGTTGGCATCGTCTGATTCAAGTTTTGGTTTACATTACACTGGGAATTACGACTTTGTATTTTCTACGTTTTTGGCATTTAGGAAGGGTTGCAACAACAATTATTTTGCCTCTTTCTTTGATTGCTTTGCTGTTTGCAGGTTTCAGAACTTATAATGAAGGACACAAAAATGTAAAATATTTTCTTTGGGGAAATTCATTTTTTGTGATTGCAATTACCATTTATTCATTAGAATTATTACTCTTTATTGATACTTCAAGATATTTGGAAACTATTGTTTTGGCAAGTATTACTTTACAGATGGCTCTTTTTTCGTATGGATTGGCTGCAACATTTAATCAAACAAGAAAACAATTAATTCATAATAAATTACAACAAGAAAGAGAAAAACAAGCTCTCATTGAAGCAAAAAATAAAGAATTAGAAGAAAAAGTAATTCAACGTACAAATGATTTGACCGAAAAAACAATCTTGTTAGAAGAAAAGCAAATTGAGATTTTGGCGCAAAGCGAACAAATTAAGTTACAGTCAAATGAAATTTCGCATCAACACAAGCAGATGACTGATTCGATTCGTTATGCCGAAAAAATTCAACAAGCCATTTTACCTTCACAAGAAACATTACATCATACTTTTGAAAAACACTTTGTTATTTTTCGTCCTAAAGATATTGTCAGTGGAGATTTTTATTGGACAGCAACTATCCAAACGGCTGCACCTACTATTATTCCTCGTCGTTCGCCCATAGAATTACAGCATGGAGAAGTTACCAAAAAGATTATTGCTGCTGTAGATTGTACAGGACACGGAGTTCCGGGAGCTTTTATGTCTGTTATCGGAACTATTTTGCTCAATGAAATTGTACATCTAAAGAATACTTATGACTCTGATGAAATACTAGAATCTTTGCATCAACAAATTCAGAAATCACTTAGACAAGATGAAAAAGCAAATGCTGATGGAATGGACGTTGCTTTGTGTATTGTAGAGGAAATAACAGAAGAGGATAGAACTATTTATTTTACAGGAGCAAAACGACCTTTGTATTATACTGAAAACAAACAAAATGAATTAAAGACTTTGCAAGGAACACGAAAATCTATTGGAGGAATAACACGCAAAGAAAAACCATTTGTTTGTGAAAAAATTCAACTTCAAAAGGGAGATAAAATTTACCTTACAAGTGATGGATTGATAGACCAACCCAATGCAGAAGGAAAAAAAATAGGCTCAAGAAAGTTTGCCAAAACACTGCAAGAGATAGTTCATTTGCCAATGGAAGAGCAATATGTAGCCCTCATGCAAATGCTAGATTTGCACCAACAAGACACTCCTCAACGAGATGATATTACTGTTATTGGAATTGAAATATAGCAGTGATTAGTTATAAAACGATTAGTGATGAATAAACATAGCGAAAAAAACAAAACCCACGAGTTTATTCGTGGGAATAGATAAGATTTTTACTTTCCAAAATCTTTTTCTTGCGCCAAAATTTTTAATAAATACGAACCATAACCACTTTTTACCAATGGTTTGGCAAGCTCTTCTAATTTTTGGGCAGAAATAAAACCTTCTGTGTAAGCAATCTCTTCAAGACAACCAATTTTCAAATCTTGCCTTGCCTCAATTACTTCTACAAATTGTCCTGCTTGCATAAGAGAATGAAAAGTTCCAGTGTCAAGCCACGCTGTTCCTCTATCCATTATTTCGACAGATAATTTGCCTTTTTCCAAATAATGCTTGTTAATATCTGTAATTTCGTATTCTCCTCGTGCAGAAGGCTCTAAAGTTTTGGCAATTTCGATGACATCATTATCATAAAAATACAACCCTGGGACTGCAAAGTTTGATTTTGGTTTTAACGGTTTTTCTTCAATAGAAATTGCCTTTTTATCCTTATCAAATTCTACTACTCCATAACGTTCTGGGTCGGCTACATGATAGGCAAAGACAATTCCTCCATTTGGGTTTTGGCTCTTTTTGAGAGTTTCTTGTAAGCCTGTTCCATAAAAAATATTATCTCCCAAAATTAGAGCGACACTATCATTTCCAATAAATTTTTCTCCAATTACGAAGGCTTGTGCAAGCCCGTTGGGAACTTCTTGAATGGCATATTCGAAGTTACAACCAAATTGCGAACCATCACCCAAAAGATTGACAAAATTCGAATTGTCGTGAGGTGTAGTGATAATCAAAATATCCTTAATTCCTGCTTGCATCAAAACCGAAAGAGGGTAATAAATCATCGGTTTATCATAAACAGGCAAAAGTTGTTTGCTCATTACGAGGGTCAGAGGGTGCAAACGTGTTCCAGAGCCTCCAGCTAAAATAATTCCTTTCATTTTCAGTTACCAGTTATCAGTTATCAGTTATCAGTAACCAGTTAATTTCAATACATTTCATTTCTTCAAAATGAGTTTGAATAAAGGTAAGATGACTGTTATTAAAAAAAGTATTTTCTATCAATTTTTGTTATCAAAAAACGTTACCTCATCAAGAAAAGCATTTTGCATTTAACTGATTCCTAGTAACTGATTACTGGTAACTGATTACTGGTAACTGATTACTGGTAACTGATTACTGGTAACTGATTACTGGTAACTGATTATTGGTAACTGTAAATTATTCTATGATTGTAAAAGCTCTATCCCAACGCATACGACTAAAGACACCACCTTTATTAAAATCAGGGTCAATAGACATAAACACCATAGTTGCTTTTCCTACAATGTGGTCTTCAGGAACAAACCCCCAAGAGCGAGAATCGGCAGACGAATGACGATTATCTCCCATCATAAAATAATAATTTTGTTTAAAGACATATTCAGAAAGCTGATTTCCATCAACTTTGAGTGTTCCGTTGCTAATTTCTACATTTTCATTTCCTTCATAATCTTGAATATATTTTCCATATAATGCCAAATTTTGAGGAGTTACTGACATTTTCCAGCCTTCATTTGGTATTTTTAAAGAACCAAAATTATCTACTGTCCAATCAATATTAGTAGCATCTACACCTGTTTTTTTCAAATCCCAGTTTGGAAAGAATGTATTTTTGTGTGGAAACAAACTAGATTGAGAGTTTAGTAATGGAAGAACATCTTTAAATAATTTAGGAAAATTTTTTATTTTATCTACTTCCTCTTGGCTCAAATCCATAATATAAACAAATACATCTTGTCCTATATATTTATCAGCTCCTTGATATGCCGAGCTACTATTTTCGAGCAACATATTCATCGAACCACGCAAATTTTCGTACTTATCATAGTTGTAAGGTGTTGGCTGTACTGCTCCTGTTTGCTCATCAATCGGAATCCCCAATTCATAAAAGGTATCTTTATTCAAAAGTTTTGAAGCGATGACCATGTGTTTGTGCTGTGATTGTTGTGGAAATTTTACAGCGTTTCCATTTACATAAACCTTTCTGTCTTTGACTTCCAACTCATCGCCTGCAATGGCAACACAGCGTTTGATATAATTGGTTCGAAGGTCGCTTGGGTGCTGTTCTTCACTAGGAAAATTAAAAACAACAACATCGTTGCGCTCAATATCTGAAAAACCAGGTAAACGAAATTGAGGTAATTGAATCCAATCTAAATATGATTTTGTAGCTTCTGTTCCCCAAATTGTTTGGTGTGTAAGTGGAATTTGAAGAGGTGTTTTGGTAGTTCTTGCGCCATAATGAATCTTACTAACAAACAAAAAATCACCTACCAAAAGCGAATTTTCCATCGAAGAAGTAGGTATTTGGAATGGTTCAAATAATAGCCAACGAATCAAACTAGCTGCAATGACAGCAAAAAGAATCGAATCAAACCATTCTCTAGCAACACTTTTTTTCTTTTTGGGAGTTTCGTTTTTGCTATCTGTTTCTACTTGGTTTTTTTTGAAAAATGCCATAATATAATATATTTTATTTTAATGAGAGAGACTTTTTTAACAGATTAGAAAACCTGATTTAACTTTTTACTTTTTCTGAAAACGAAATTTTCAAAGAATTGGATATACTATTGGTAGTTAAGAATGAATAATTATTACAGAGTTCTTCGAAGTGCAATATTTACAATGAATTTGTGTTTAATAAATCTTTCATTCCAAAAAGTCCTTTTTTACCTTTCAAAAATTCGGCTGCCAAAATAGCACCTTTTGCAAAGCCTTGCCTAGAAGAAGCATCATGAGTAAGCAAAATTTCATCATCATTTGAAGAGTAAATAGTGGTGTGTTTTCCTTTTACATCTTCTTTTCGGTCTGCAAAAATAGGAATATTGTTGTTTTTTATATAACTATTAGAAGGAGTGTTTTTTTCAACTAATTGCCATTTTTCTCTCAAATTATAATTTTTTAATATTGTTTCTGCAAGTGTAATAGCTGTTCCACTTGGAGCGTCTTTTTTTTCTGTATGATGGGTTTCGGTAATTTCTACATTATAATTATCATAATTTTGCATCAATTTGGCTGCATAAGCATTTATTTCTAAAAAAATATTTACGCCAATACTAAAATTAGAAGCCCAAAAGAAAGCCAAATTTTTGGTCTGATTTTGATTATTATCTAAGACTAATTTCTCAATTTCTGCTTTATTTTCGTTCCAACCCGTTGTGCCACAGACTACCGAAACGCCTTTTTTTAAGCAAAACTCTACATTTTCAAAGGCACTTTTGGGAGAACTAAATTCAATAACAATATCAGTATTTTGAGAAGATATTTTGTCTAATTCTTCTTTGTTTTTTGTAGAAATTTTGAAAGAAATAGAATGCCCTTTTTGGAGTGCAATTTTTTCAATTTCTTTTCCCATTTTTCCATATCCTAATAATGCAATTTTCATTTTAGTTGATTGGTTGGTAATTATTATTCAAATAATAAAGGTTTTCTTTAAGATAATTTTTAGTCAAATTGAAGAGGTATAAAAACTCAATCAAGAAGAAAATAAAGCTGTTTAATATCAAATGCAAAAGTAAAAAAAAATGTAGTATAATAAAGGTAGGCTGTTCAGAATTTCAAAAACTCTTCCTATAGTTTATAGTCATTTTTATCCTTTGACGGATTGATTTATAAATCAAAAATAACAATTAAAATTTTATTCTAGCTGCATGGCAGCGTACCCTTTGTAGATTTTAATTAAAATGAACGCATTTAGGAGCTACAGAGTAGCGAAACCTTGAAATTAGACACATTTATGAATACCAACAACAAGGTTACGCTATGATGTAGCTAAATTTCAAAAGACACGAAAACTGTATGAGAAAATAACCAAATTTTGAACAGCCTGTAATAAAGGCTATCACAATTATTTTTTGTAGAAGAATTATTCAAACTATTTTGAAAAAATAAAATATTATTAATTATATTTTTTTATAAAAGAATAAAAAAATAAACGTCATTTTCGAAAAAAATGATTATATTTAAGTAGTTCAATATATGCTTTTTATCCAAAAATACTAAAAACTATTTTGATACAATTTGAGTTAATATTAGAAACATAGATAATAATAGAAGATGAAAAATTTTAAATTATCTCGCACCAAAGAGAACAAAGCTTATACTCCAGATTACAATTCGCCCTACACTTCTGTTTACAAACAAGATGCTGTATATGAGCTTGATACGATGCGCCCAATGAGTAATATTTTTATAGGAAAGTTGGTAATGGGGCTTACTTTTGCGTATAGTATGATTTGGATGCCTCTTTTTTTTAAGATTTTGTTGTGTTTTGTTGCTGTTTCAATTTTGATTCCTTTGGTAAAAGAATATTGGACAAAGCAAATAAAAGCGATTCGTCTGACAAATAAATATTTAGAAATAAAAAGAGGTGCAAATAATGATTGGGTACGAGTAGATTTGAAAGATATTAAAAAAATTGAACTCATAGAACGAAAAAAACAACGTAAATATCGCAGAAGAAGTGAAACGACAACAACACTTTTTGAGCGTCCGAATGCCTCAAAGCAAGATTTTCACCCAGAAACAAAATGTGTTATTACAGATGTACGAGGAAATAAAATTGAGATAGAATATCGGTTTTTTTTGGAGGGTGATTTTGAGGAGTTTTTGGGTATTTTGGAAGATACATACTCAACAGTTTATAATAAACATATCAAAACAAAAGACACTCATAAAAAAATATCTCCTGTTTCTTTCCAAGAGCTAAATCAGACGAAGAAAAAATTTGCTGGTCAAGTCAATAATAATGTAGAGTATAATGAAAGTATTACAAGATTAGATGATTCGATTGCCAAAAATAATATTATGTTGGAAAATGGTATTATGCTGACAGACAAATTAGAGCAAAGTTTGGAGGATATTTATACATCAATTTATTATGTTAAAAGTGCCTTTGATATTTCCAAAATGCCTAATGCAGTAGTTATTTATACATTTCAAAATGCAAATAATTTACCTTCATATATTTTGGAAAATGATTTTTATAAAGAATTGGATAAAGAAAATATTGAAATGGGTTTGCAGCTCATCGCAACAGCCGAAAAAAATATAAAAGTGGCTCAAGTGCGACTAAATAGTTTCAAAAAAATTAATAAACGTTTGAGAAATATTAAATTTCAAAAAGAACGTCGTTTGAAGTTGAAAGGAATTATGCACCGTCTGAATGATTTGCAAGAAGAAAATACCAATCAAGATATAGAACATAATACAAATCCAATTCAGACAGAAGAAGATATAGATTTGCATTTATTAGATGAATTGGAAGATTTGTCGTATCAAGTAGATTCTGCTGATGATTTGCAAAAGGCAATTTCTTTGAATGAACATATTTCGCTTTTTGATGATGAAAATAAAAAAACAGTGTAATTGTTTTTAATTAAACTTCTTAAAATACAATTCTATATCCTTTTGTAATTCTTTCAAATAAGAAACACTATATCGTAACCTACTTCCATACCATGAGAAAAGTTCGCCATCAACTATTTTAATAAAAGCAGAGGGCAAAATTTGAGAAAATTCTTGTATATGTTTTTCTTTAAAAGGATAAGGTTCGGAGGAAAGTAAAATGATTTGTGGATTAATTTTTTTTATTTCTTCTTCATTAAGGACAGGATAACGATTCTGAATTGTGGCATTTTCTAAACTAATTCGTTGTAAAATATCATCAATAAAAGTGCCTTTCCCTGCTATCATAAATGGCTCTTTCCAAATAAAATAGAGTGTTTTGTAGTTTTTAAAGACAGAAATAATATTTTTCAATTCCTCAAAATCAGTTGTTAATGTATTTACTAATTCTTTAGATTTTGTTTGTTTTCCTATTATTTTTCCTATCTTCAAAATCATTTCAAAAGAAGAATTTATATCATTTATATCACTTACCCAAACAGGAAATTGTTGTTCTAGTTTATCAATACCTTCTTTATAATTTTCTTCTTTATTAGCAATTATCAAATCAGGTTTTAAGTTAATTATTTTATCAAAGTCAAAATTTTTTGTTCCTCCTATTTTAGCAATTTTTTTTACTTTTTCTTTTGGGTGAATACAATATTTTGTAATTCCAACTATATTTTGTCCTATTCCCAAATCAAAAAGTAATTCGGTTTGAGAAGGAACAAGTGAAATAATACGTTTTGGAAATTCTTTGATTTCTATTTTTCGATGTAATTGGTCTGTATAAATAGGCATTTACTTTTTTGTTTGAATGATTTTGATACTAGAAACAATTATGCTCTTTTTAAGCAACGAAGCTAATTAAAAATTATGTATTAAGAATAGAACTCTTCAAATAAATTATTTTTTTTCGAATGCAGGTTTGTTGTGCATAATCACACTGCCAAATATTTAAAGAGGATAAAAAAACATTGTTAAAGTGTTGATAATAAGTGGTTTAATGTGATGGTAATAACCTTATCAAAATTAATCTTATTAAGATTGTAATTTTCATTTAAAAAAATTAACCAATCAATTATTCATTTAATAGCTATTAATTAAAAGTCTTTTATTTATTTTGGCTAACTCAAGTTGTGAAGTAGAAGTATTTTAGGCTTCCTAGTCTGAATAAAACAAATTTTTGTATTCAAAAACTACTTTCTACTATTCAACAAACTAGAGTCTTTTATACACAATTTGGATTAGCTATTTAATTAGAAATAGGAAATAAATTACTGTTTTATAATTTTAATTCGTTGAAAATTAGCTTTACTGCTTTACTAGACCGTAATTGTTCCTTTATATAGAATTTATCATCAAGAATTTTTAAAATTAACTATGAAAGATATGCAATTGGACAGAAATTGGAAATTAGTCATGACTAGCTTTTTTCTTAGTATTTGTTTTGTTTTTTTATCAGAAAGAACAATCGCTCAAGATACAAATATTACAACTTCTCAAAAATGGTCGCTTGACTCTTGCATTTCTTATGCACTGCGTCAGAATATTCAATTAAAAATTAATGAACTTGGCATTCAAAATTCAGAAATTGCACTCAAGCAATCCAAAAATGATAGATTGCCAAATGCAAATGGTTCTATTTCTCATAATTATAATTGGGGACGTTCGATTGACCCTTTTTCAAATAGTTTTGTTAGTCAGCGTATTCAGACTAATAATTTGTCGTTAAATTCTTCTGTTACTCTTTATAATGGTTCTCGTCTGACCAATACTATCGAACAAAATGAGTTGCAAGTAGAGGCAGACAAACTCAATTATGGACAATCTGAAAATGATTTGAAACTCAATATTGCGAGTAATTATTTACAAGTAATCTTAAATCAAGAAATTAAACAGAATGCGAGTCGTCAGAAGACAAGCACACAGGCTCAATATGACCGAACAGAAAAGCTAGTACAAGCAGGTGTTTTGCCTAGAGCAAATTTGTATGATTTGGAGGCACAATTAGCAGCCGATGAACAACAAATTATTTTGTCTGACAATAATTTGATGCTTGCCAAACTTCAACTTCGCCAACTGATGCAACTTCCTGCCACCGAAAGTTTTGATATTGTTGTTCCAAAAGTAGATGACCCATCAGCAGTATTAGATTCGAAAAATCCGTACCAAATTTTTCAAACTGCCGAAACAACACAGCCCAATATAAAAGGAGCAGACCTAACTATCGAAGTTGCAGAAAAAGGAGTTGCTATTGCAGAAGCAGGAAGAATACCAACACTTTCTTTAATTGGTGGTGCAGGTGCAAACTATACAAGCAACCAAAAAACTCGTTTTGACCCTACCAACCGAAGCATTACCATTGATACTTTGGGTTATATTCCAGATGTAGCAGGGCTTCCGACGGATTATGTGGTTAGTCCAGATATTGAGTTTGGAACAGAAAAATTTGGTTTTTTTGACCAACTCAACGAATCATTTAGATATAGTTTGGGGGTAAGTCTTCAAATTCCTATTTTTAATCGTTTTCAAGTAGATAATAATATTCAGAGAGCAAAAATTCAGGCTCAAAATGCACAATTAAACTCTAAACTTGTTCGTACTCAACTTTATCAAACCATCGAACAGGCTTATATTTCGGCTCGTGCTGCAAAAGCCTCTTTTGAAGCCAGCCAAACACGAGTAAAAGCCTTAGAAGAAACTGTTAGAGTAATGCAAAAACGACTTGCAGCAGGAGCAGCCAACAGTACTGAATATACGGTTGTAAAAAATAATTTGTCAGTAGCACAAGCCGATTTGCTTAGAGCCAAATACGAATTTATTTTTAGAATAAAAGTATTAGAATTTTATGAAGGAGAAGAATTGAAATTTTAAAAGTTTAGAATAGACATTTCTCCTTAGAATTGGGTTTGCAAACCCAATTCTAAGGAGAAATAACCCAGCCTTTTTTGGTGTTTTAGCGTAGTAAGCAATGTCATTAAGTTAAGGGTTTAGTTGGTCTATGGTCGCTCGTGTCCTCACGAGCGATTTAAAAACCCCTTAACTTAATAACATTGGTGTAGCGACATCAACAAAAATATACACAAAACTTATTCTTAAACAACTTCTTTAAAAATTGGGTAGTGTAACAGAAAATATGATTTTTTAGAGAAGCGACACCAACAACAAATAATCTATCACACTTTTTACAACATTATCAAAAATTGATATATTAAATCAGTTTTAAAACCATTTCTCATAAAAAATCGTTTGTTTTGTAGCTTACTTTAAAATTATGTCAATAAAAAAATAAATCAAGAATCATGTCAGAAATACATACAACAAAATGTTTAATCATTGGCTCAGGTCCAGCAGGATATACAGCAGCTATTTATGCAGCTCGTGCAGGACTAGAACCCATTTTATACAAAGGACAACAACCTGGTGGACAACTTACCATCACTAACGATGTAGAAAATTTCCCTGGTTATGCTGATGGTGTAATGGGGCCTCAAATGATGCAAGACTTAGACAAACAGGCAGGTCGTTTTGGTACAGATTTGCGTTATGGGGTTATCGAAAAAGTTGAATTTAGCAAAGATGGTGGAACTCATATTGCATATGATGATTCTGGAATAAAAATAGAAGCCGAAACTGTTGTTATTTCTACAGGAGCTGCTGCAAAATGGTTGGGCTTGCCTTCCGAAACTGAATATAATGGAAAAGGTGTTTCGGCTTGTGCTGTCTGTGATGGTTTTTTCTTTAGAGGACAAACAGTTGCTATTGTAGGTGGTGGAGATACAGCCTGTGAAGAGGCGAGTTATTTGGCAAAATTATGTAAAAAAGTATATATGATTGTTCGCCGTGATGAGCTTCGTGCCTCTAAAATTATGCAGCAACGTGTAATGACAAAAGAAAATATCGAAATTCTTTGGAATACAGAAACTGAAGAAATATTAGGAGATAAAGAAAATGTAACTTCTGTGCGTCTTCTTGATAATAAAGAAAATAAAACAAAAGAGATTGCTGTTCAAGGATTTTTTGTAGCCATTGGACACAAACCAAATACAGAGATTTTCAAAGGGCAATTAGAAATGGACAAAGCTAATTATTTGATTACTCAAAATGATAGTACACTTACTAATATTGCTGGAGTTTTTGCTTCTGGAGATGCACAAGACAAAATTTATCGCCAAGCTGTAACAGCAGCAGGAACAGGCTGTATGGCTGCTCTTGATGCAGAACGTTATTTAGTAGAAAAAGAAGCTATGGTAAATGCTTAGGAATAATTACGAAATGTAAATTGCTTATTATCAATGAATTAAAATTGAAAATGGCAGTTTGTTTAATTCCTATAGTTTCTTACTTTACTCATTACCATATACTGCAAAGGTAGCTTCAATAGGGCTACCTTTTTTTGTTTTGCCTTCTATTCTGCCTCTTACATAGCCTTTTTCCTCATCAAAAATATCAATATGGAGTGTTCCTTCTTTTATTGAAGCGTCAAGATTTGTCAATCCATTATTATAATAAAGAGTTACAGTAGCAGAGCGTTCTGGACTAGAAATAATTGGAAAGCTACCTTTGTTATCACCTATTGCAGTAATAACTAAGTTTGTATTTGTATTTTGATAATTAGCCACCATAATATTCATTGTTTTTAGGTTTGCATCATAATTCACTACATTTTCATTACGAAGCGTTTCGAAAATATAATCTTGCTCGGCAAAATCTTCATCATCAATCTTTACATTTACAATCCCTCCTTGTACTTCTTCTGTCAAATCATTGTATTTTATTTTTTTTGTTTCTTCTAAAGATTCATTTTTAGTTGTTTCATTATTTTCCTTCACAACAAAAATAGTTGTATTTTCTTTCTCAATATTTGAAGATGTACAGGCTGAAATAAATAGCATTATAGAAAAAGTAAGAATCAAAAAAATATTTTGCATAGGTTTAAAAATTTAAGTAAAAAATTATTAGATTGTTAAAATCAGTATTTTTTTATGATTATTATTTACATCAAATTTACATAAAAAACCTCAATTATGAACAAAAAATGGGAATATGCCACTTTAGAATGGCTTTGGGACTCGCATAACCTTCGTTATAATTTATCAGATGGCACAGAAAAACAAAGTACAGGCTCTTATGCTGAGGTTGTGCAAATACTTTCCAAACTAGGAGAAGAAGGTTGGGAAGTTGTAACTTGTACATCAGAAGCAAATTGGCTTTTTTGGACACTCAAAAGAGAAGTTTAGTCCTTTTTTAGGGTAGCATCGAAGTAATAAGCCCACTTCGGATACTTCGCCAAACATATCTCAATAAACTATCATTATATTCTCTTTGGTAGTTTATTTTTCCTTTTTTTCCTTCTGCATTGTTCTTAATAGCTGTATTGAGCAACCCACTCAAAAATTTTCGTTTCTTATCCGAATTTTTTTTGAGCCACGATACTTTCAAATCATTGTAGGTAATATAAAAATTTCCTTCTGCTAATCCATCATTTATTTTTGCATCAAACCAAGCCTTCTGAATTACTCCTTGTGTTGCTTCAAAACGGGTAATTGGAGAAATCATTTTATTGAGAGATGGCATTTCAATTTGTGTACAAAAGCCATTTATTTTACCTTCAAATGTATCTTTATTGAGGGGCATTTCCATTGCAATTTCAATCTTACTTTCTTTCATAAAATACATATTTGCTTTTATTTTGACTGGATTGGATTCTTCAAAATTATGAAAATTAAGAGCCATCATATTTAGGCTATCAAATGCAAGGTTTCCAATGCCATCTAAGCCCTCGGCACGCTCCGAATAGACAATATTCCCCTTTTGTATCTGCAATGTATCAATAGCCAAGCCTACTTTCCATTGATAAGGCATTTTTTTGGCAGCAGGTTCGTTATGTCTATTTCGGTCTTTTAAAATAGAAAGATTAGGATTAAAAACCAATATTTTATCAGCCTTTATGAGCTGTCTTTGAAGAGCTTGCCAGTCCAGATGATGCGCTTCTAATTGTTCTGCTTTCATTTCTAATTTTTCGTCCAAATCTTGTGAAAGTTCTATATTTTTGACCTTCATAAGATTATTTTGATAATCTATTTTTCCAATATTAAAATTTGTTCCATTTTGATGTGCCATCGCATAGTTGTCTATTAATAATTTTGCATCAGAAAAACGCAAGACATCTATATAAGATGTATCAAAACTTACTTTATTTAAAGCTCCATCAAGCACATCAACCCTCTGTGTAAAATCAGAAGTTTGATGATACAAACCTTTGAATGAAAGCTTTATTTTGTCAGAGCTAAAACGAAAAGTAGGAGGTTTGAGCCATCTTGCATTCTCAATTTCTAAATTTAATGTATTGAGTTTTATTATTGAAGTAGAATTATAATGATATTGCCCAGTCAGATTTTGTATTTCCAAAACCCCTACCGAAAGAGGTGCAACAACAAAATTAGCCACTGTATCAACAGCACGAGAAACTCCCTGCACAGAATCAGCAATATATTTTATATCAAGAATAGGATTTTGTAGTATAATTTTATTAGCATGCCACTCTCCATCTGTTATGTATTTTTGAATACTTGTTCCTTCAAGAACTATTTTTTCTACATCGATACTCGCCTTTGGTTTTCCTTTTTGTTGCACCAAAGTAGTATCTGTTCTGACTTTTATTTTTGTTAGAGTTACTTTTCTGCCAATCAAATTGACTTGAACTTTGTCTATTTCTATTTTATAAGGAGAATTTTGATTTTCATTAATAGAAGAAATAATTTGGTTTTTTAAATAATTATCCAAATAATTGACTGTTAAGAAATTACCAATTAGAAAAATCAAGAGAATGCCCCCTAAAATAATAAGATTTTTTTTGGAGAAAAATTTTTTCATAAAAATAAGAGAATAGTTAAAAAAATAAGAAGCAAATCATTTACAAAAAATAAGAACTAAAAAACAAAGACAAAGTTTTTGAGAACACAAAAAAGGAAACAATCTATTATCTATTTGTAGTGTCACACTACGAACCTAAAAGTAGTTAAGCGTCACGCTTTTAGTTTGTATAGATTCTTAGCGTGACGCTAAGAACAGGTGGGAATATATATTCGGCATCTTACCGTATATTTTGTATTTCTAAAATAGCACAAATCTAAAAATTTAACCTCCCTATCAAAAAAAATGTACAACTAAACTATCAAACGAATACACGGCAGGGAAAGAAATAATTTTTGACTAAATTTTATTTTTAAAGCAAAAATTATTATTTTTAGATAGAATAATCAAATCCTTAATTTTAAAATTATGTCAAATGTAGTTATTAAAGAATATCTATCTCACAAAATTCTCTTTACAAGTGATGGTTGGCTCAATGCTACTCAAACAGCAAAAAATTTTGGTAAAGATGTGAGAGGTTATACTCGTTCTGAACAGTATAAAGGATATGCAAAAGCCCTTGCAAAGCGTTTAGACTGCGATGTGCAAGATTTACACATCGCTAAAAAAGGTGGTAATTTAAATGCAACAGAACAAGGCACTTTTCTACACCCAAAACTAGCTATTGACTTTGCTAGATGGATAAGTCCAGACTTTGCTATTTGGTGTGATGAACAAGTAGCTAATATTTTAAATCAAAATGTATTTCCAAAGTCTTATCCAGAGGCTTTGCGTATGTATGCCGATGAAGTAGAAAAAAACCAACTCTTAGAACAAAGAAATCAAAATCTAGTAAAAGAATACGATATTTTAGAAGATAAAGCCTTCGACAACTGGGAATTATTCAGACTCTATCTAAGACCTACAAAAGCAGATTTGAATAAATTGAAAAAGAAATAAACACCCATCACTCACAAGTCTAAGACTTGTAAAACTGATAGGTCGTAGTCATCGCTTCGCTAAAGACAACGCCCAACCTACTTTTTTATTTATTTGGGAACACTACGAAGAACGGGGGTATAATATATTTAACATATGGCAAAAAAAACTATAAATTTTGAGCAATCCAGAGCTATACCACGCCGTTGTTGGTCTTTAGTTTCGGCTTGCCGTTACGGTGACCAACAACAGAAATACGCACGATTTTAGGCAAAATGACTGCTTTCTTATTTTTTAAATTAAAAACTCTTTTTTGAGAAAAGATTAATAGATTTGTGGTAGTGTTTGTTGTTGGTCATCGTAACGGCGTTGCCGAAACTAAAGACCAACAACGGCTTTGGAAATAAATGTTTTTGCTTAAATCTCCTCACAACATACAAAAAGCTCTCTCTTGTTTCCAAACGAGCGAGCAATATGTATTCGGCATCTTGCCGTATATTTTGTATTTCTAAACTAGCACAAATCTAAAAATGTAACCTCCCTATCAAAAAAAACGTACAACTAAACTATCAACTACGAATACACGGCAAGATGCCGAATACATAGAAGTCACTCGGCAGAGTTGAGCTTAGTTTTTTCTTTCCAATCTTTATATTTTTTTGTAAACTGGTCGCCTAAATTACTCATCTCACCAATTTTATTATTTAATAATAAATCAACTGCATACCATTTATACTTTTCAGCAGCCCAATAAACAGCTCTTTCAGCTCCACTATCTAATTCTTCAATTCCATTATCAATTAAAAATTGTAATATTTCTAGTTGTCCTGTACTCGCAGCACTACAAAATACTCCATTGAAGTCATTAAAATAAACTAAAAGTAATTCTACAATCGGTAAGTTACCTTTTGCTGCTGCCCATTGTAAGGCTGAAGTTTCTTTTTTATACTCACTTGATTCTTTGATTAAATATTTAACTAATTCAAGGTCTTCATTATTACTGGAATAAGCCAATACCATTTTCTTACAAGCTGTTTCGTGTGAAATACCATTTTCTAAAAAGAATTTGACTAGTTTTGAGTGTCCTCTACGTGCAACAATATCTATACACCAATTATCTGCAACCGCAATATTTACTCCGTATTTAATACAGCTTTTAATGTTTTGTAGATTACCTTCAAAACACGATTCGATAAATGATTTTTCTTGATCTGTCATAATTAAGCCCAACATTTATATAAACTCAATACTAAAAAATAATATAAATTTCATAAGAAATATCCAAATAAAAAAGAGCTATTACGGCATTTTTTTATTCTTTGGTTTTGGAACACCAACAAGAATGCAGTCATTTTTTGTCCTTGTCATCTTTCTTCTCTTCCTTTTTTTCCTCTTCTTTCTTTTCTGCTGCCTTCTTAAAATATTCAGAAATCGCATTACCATTAAACAGATAGTTTTTGACAGAGTCATGATTGAATTTGTGCATTTCTAATTCAACAGTCGTTTCATCTTTCTTTATAACTTTATTACGCTCTGTCTTCAAAATTTCATCAATCAAATAATCTACTTTAGCTTCATTATTACCTAACAAAGCCATTTTCAATGACATACTTTTATATTCTAAATCAGTCAATTCATTTTGATAATATTTTATTTCATTAGAATTTGTACGATAAAGAGATAAAAAATAGAAAGAAAATAATTCGATGAATACCATTAATGATAAACGAGGAATAAAGAAATAAAGAAAATTAGCTACATTATCAAACTCATTTTTATTTAATAAAGTATTTACTACTAAAAATATAACTACTAACGAGGTTATAAACACTGCAATCCAAAGATGTCGATTTGCCTTCTTATTCAAAGATGATATTTCATTTTCTAATCTTGACTTGCTATAATTTAAATTCTCATATATGACCTTATACCTTTCATTTTTTGCAATATCTTCTTTGATATCTTCAGTAAGTTTATCAATTACATTTTTCTTTGTTTCCTCTATAATTTCCTTTCTTTGATTTTCATTTATTGTAATTTCTGTATGGGAAATTACTTGCTGATTTCCAACTTTATTTTTTCTATAAAAGACAAAATACCAAATGACAATTGCTATTACCACCAACAGAAAAATGCCAAAATATACATATGTTATTTTTCCCCATAAAGGCGATATTTGTTGTATTGATTTACCTTGTTCCTTTATTGTTTCCTGCTGTATTTCTATAATTCTGTATAAAGAATCTATATTACTATAAACGGTCTTTGTAGTATCAATTATGATTGGTGCATCTTTCTCTCCTATAAAGTAAGAAATGGGATTTAATTGAGTAGCAAGTCCCACAACAACAACAACACCTATTAACAAGGTAAATAAAAACTTACTATTTAATAATTTTGTATCAAAAACTACATTTATGCTTTCAGTATAACTATCTTCCAAACTTAGAATAAAAACTTTCAACTTTTCACGATAATTAGTTGAAAACTTCCCTCCATTTACAAACTCATTCCGTAAGCGAGATACGAAATGTTCTTTTGCACCTATTTCTTCAAGTCTTCGCAATACTTCCACTATATTATCTTCTTCCAATAATCTTAATAGCTCCTCCTTCTGTTTTCTTGTAATTTTACTCATTTCGATAGATTGTATTTATAAGTTATTGATTGCTTTAAGATATGAATTTTGCACTAGAAACAAAAAAACTACCCTACTCCAAAATCCCACTAAAAACCTTCATCACACCATCAAGCGTTTTGACTTGTTCCATAATAAAAATAACACGCTCTTTGTTTTCCTTTAACTTACAACGTTTTGGTCGTTCTTGAATGTATTTTAAAACCTTTCCAAAGGCATCCGTTTGATAATAATCTGGACGGTTAGCAATAAAATAACCTCGTATTTTTTCGTTTTTGATAATCAACTTCTCAAAACCAATTTGCTCTGCCATCCAACGCAAACGAACAGCTTGTAATAAATTATCAAAATCTTCTGGTGGCGTTCCGAAACGGTCTTTTACAGTTTCTTTAAATTTGTCTAACTGCTCTTCTGTTTTCAATCTATCGGCTTCAATGTAGAGTTGAAGGCGTTCCGAAATATTGGAAATATAACTCTCTGGAATAAGAATTTCTAAATCCGTTTCTATCGAACACGTAATTTTGAGTTCCTTTGGCTTAGTAGCGTTTGGATTTTGGAAAAGCTCCTTAAATTCGTCTTCTTTGAGTTCTGAAATGGCTTCTTCTAGCATTTTATGATAAGTATCTAATCCCAAATCATTGATAAAACCACTCTGTTCTGCTCCCAAAAGATTTCCTGCACCACGAATATCCAAATCACGCATCGCAATTTTAAAGCCGTCGCCTAATTCATTAAATTCCTCCAACGCCTTCAAACGCTTTCTTGAGTCTGCTGGCAAAGTCGCAGCCGAAGGAATAAGCAAATAACAAAAAGCCTTTTTATTAGAACGACCAACACGACCACGCATTTGGTGCAAATCTGAAAGACCAATCAAGTGAGAATTATTGATAATAATCGTATTGGCATTCGGAATATCCAAACCCGACTCAATAATATTTGTCGAAACCAAAATATCAGCATCGCCATTTATAAAAGACATCATCGTTTTTTCCAACTGGTCATTTTTCATCTGTCCGTGTCCCACAACCACCTTCGCATCTGGAACTAATCGTGTCAAAATCCCTGCAACTTCATAAATATCAATCACTCGGTTATGAACAAAAAATACCTGTCCACCCCTGCGAAGCTCCAAACTAATGGCATCTCTAACCAAGGCTTCATTAAAATTATGCACCTCCGTAGTTACTGGTTGGCGATTGGGTGGTGGCGTGTGCATAACTGACAAATCCCTCGCTCCCAAAAGTGAAAATTGTAGCGTTCTAGGAATTGGCGTAGCCGTCAAAGTCAGACAATCCACATTTACACGAAGTTCTTTTATTTTATCTTTTGTCTTGACACCAAATTTTTGTTCTTCATCAATAATAAACAGTCCTAAATCTTTAAACTTTGTTTTTGCACTCACAATTTTGTGCGTTCCTACCAAAATATCGATTTTTCCTTCTTCTAATTTTTTCAGAATTTCTCGTACTTCTTTTGCCGTTCTGAAACGATTGATAAAATCTACATTTACACCAAAATTCCCCAAACGCTCACTAAAAGTACGGTTGTGTTGTGCTGCCAAAACTGTCGTAGGAACTAAAACGGCAACTTGTTTTCCATTCGAAACGGCTTTAAAAGCTGCACGAACAGCAATTTCTGTTTTACCAAAACCGACATCTCCACAAATAAGCCTATCCATCGGAACAGGTTTTTCCATATCGTCTTTTACGTCGTTGGTGGCTGTGGCTTGGTCTGGCGTATCTTGATAAAAAAATGAAGATTCGACTTCGGCTTGCATATAACCATCTTTTGGAAAAGCAAAACCTGTCGCCGTTTGGCGTTTTGCATAAAGTGCAATTAGTTCCGTTCCAATATCTTTGAGGTGCTTTTTTACTTTCTTTTTTCGGTTTGTCCAATCTTGCGAACCGAGTTTACTAAGCGACATCGAACTACCATCTTGACTAGAATGTTTCGAAATTTTGTGTAACGAATGCACACTAACATACAAAACATCATTATCTCTATAAATCAATCGAACAGCTTCCTGTTCATTTCCATTTACGTCTAGTTTTTCCAAACCTGCAAAACGACCGATTCCGTAATCAATATGGGTTACATAGTCGCCTGCTTGAAGCGTATTGAGTTCTTTTAAAGTAAGAGCTTTTGATTTTGTAAAGCGTTCTTGTGTGCTATATCTGTGATAACGCTCAAAAATTTGATGGTCTGTATAACAAACAATATTCAAATTATGGTCAATAAATCCACCTCGCAAACCAATATTTAATCCATAAAACTGAACGCCTACGCCTTTTTCTTCAAAAATAGTGTGCATTCTGTCAATCTGTTTTGGCAAATCGGCAGCGATAATACATTGATAGCCTTTTTGATTATAACTTTCAATATCAAAAACTAAGTTTTGTAGATTTTTGTGGAATGTAGGTTGTGCCTTGGCATCAAATTCAAAAATAGAATGATTTCCTTTTGTTTTTTCTGTAACTCGTCTGAATTTTCTACCAAATTCTATTTGAATAAATTTTTCTATCTGATTTTTAAATTCTTTTTTTGTAATAAATAATTCTTCTGGGTCAGAAATAATTTGAGTATAATTCGAAACCTCCAAAATAGTGTCAAAATCTTCTGTTGCACGCTCAAAATATTTTTCTACTACATCAATCGTAAGCGCATAATCTTTTAGCCAAAGACGAGTTTTTTGAGGAACAAATTCTAAAAAATTCTCTCTCGTTTGTTTTTGTACTTTTTCGGTAACATTCGGAACAATGACAGCACGGTTTACCTTTTCTATCGAAAGTTGGTCGGTGGGTTTGAAGGTTCTGATGCTTTCTACTTCATTTCCAAAAAATTCTATTCGATATGGATATTCATTTGAATAAGAAAAAATATCAATTATTCCACCTCTGACAGAGTATTGCCCTGCTTCAAAAACATACTCTTCACGCTTAAAACCGTATTCATTCAGAATTTCTATTACAAAACTAGGCTCAATAATTTCATTAATTTTGACGACAAAAGTATTAGCTGCCAAAACCTGTTTGTTAATCACTTTTTCAGTCAGCGCAGACGGATAAGTAACTATAATTATTCCGTTTTCTTCTGAATGATGATTGTTTAATCTTGTCAAAACCTCCGAACGCTGCAAAACATTTGCATTATCTATCTTTTCAAATTTGTAAGGCTTTTTGTAAGAAGTAGGAAAAAATAAAATATTTGGATTCGAACTAGACAATGTTTCTCCCAAAAAATGCTGAATATCATTATAAAAATAAGCAGCTTCTTCGGCATCATTCATTATCACAAAATGAGAAATAGCAGGATTATTTCGGTACAAAGCAGCCAAAACAAGAGCATCTTGACTTCCCATAAGTCCCTTTAAATGAACTCTAAGAGAATCCGAATCAGTTTGATTTTTTTCATTTTCTATTTTGGAGGAAATGGTCTGAATAATTCCATCTTTTTGATATTTTTTGACAAAATCTCTAGGTGAAAGTTTTAATACTTTTTCTTCTGTTTGGTCTTGCGTTTCTTGGTGGTTCATCTTGTAGTACTTTTAACCGTCTTTGAGGCTACGCCGTCAACGAGGATTTAATTTTTTCGAATAGAAAATGACAAAGAAACGATTTCGCTTCTTTGTATTACGTAGCCGACACTTTCCAAGTGTCGTAAAATATAGTATTTTTAAACTACTATACTTCTGACACTTGGAAAGTGTCAGCTTATAAACTTCTGTAAAGTAAATAGGTTTTGAGATAAATCAAAACTTAATTTTAGTTATTTATAGTTCTGCTTTATTTTGGCTTGCTTACCTTTGTGGTTAATTTGAAAATAAACCATAAACCATTCTTTTTTTGAAAAAGCGAATACTTGATACTGCTGTTTCTACTCCTTCCAAAATAGATAATTTACTTGAAAAAATTGGAATTTCAAAAGGCATTTTATATATGCTTTTGGCAATTTTTTGTTTTTCAGTAATGAATTTGATTGTAAAACTTTTGAGTGATATTCCTGCAATGGAAATTATTCTTTTTCGTTCGGCTATTTCTTTTGTGATTTGTGTAGTAGGTCTGAAAATGCAAAAAGTAAAAGGATTGGGAACAAATAAAAAAGTGCTTTTTTTGCGTGGTCTTTTTGGTGGAACGGCTCTTTTTTTGTTTTTTACAACGATTCAAAATATTCCTCTTGCTTCTGCTATTACACTACACTACTTAGCTCCAATTTGTACGGCAATCGTTGCTTGGTTGGTTTTGGGAGAGCGTTTAGTGCCTCTTCAATGGCTTTTTTTCTTGATTTCTTTTATTGGTGTAACGATGGTAAAAGGTTTTGATGAGCGTGTAGATACAATTTATTTTGTGATGGGAATTGCTTCTGCGATTCTTTCTGGTTTTGCTTATAATTGCATCAGAAAACTCAAAACTTCGGAGCATCCACTTATGGTAATTCTTTATTTTCCACTTGTTACACTGCCTATTTCTGCTCTATATTGCATTTTTTATGAATGGAAAATGCCTGTTGGTTTGGATTGGCTGTATTTGCTTTTGATAGGAATTTTGACACAAATTGCACAGCTTTATATGACAAAAGCCTACCAAATAGAAGAAGCTGCAAAAGTGGCAAGTGTGAGTTATACAGGAATTGTTTATGCGCTTGGTTTTGGGTTTATATTTTTTCAAGAAGTCTTTAATATTTATGTTTTTATGGGCATTGCCTTGATGCTTTTGGGAGTAATTCTGAATGTTACTTTCAAAAGTGCAAAAAAAGAAGTTATCAAATAATTATTAAAAAAAAATAAATTGGTTTTGCTGGTAAAATTAAAATGTAAAAGTGTTTGAATAGTACAATTTTTTCAAAATGAAAAAGCAACCCTTCCAAAATGAAAAAATACACTTGAAAACTAAAATAGATTAAAAATTAAAAAGGGCTTTTTTGAGCTTTAAATAATGATTATTGATTTTTATTCTTTTTTTATCAGAAAAATATAAAGTTGGCAAACAGATTGAAATATATGTATTATATTTCTAATAAAAGTTTAGAAAAAAAGAATTTCGCTTCACAAAGATTCTGATTAATGATTTATTTTTATATAAATTATTCAAAATTTTTACAGAAAATTTATTTTTTGGAGCAACAGAAAAAGAAAATTAGTAGAAGAATAACAGAATGTTTGTAATAGAGAAATCTATCCATTTTAGCAACAGTTTATTTTTCAGTTATTCTACTAGATTTTCTAACGTTAAGTAGTAAAGTAAGTAAGTGGACAGAAAAAACTCCTTTCAATCGAAAGGAGTTTTTTTATGCACAAGGATTAATAATATCAGTTTGTTTTATTCTTCCAATTCTTGCAATTCTTTTAGTTCTTCTTTTAATTTACTGACATAATTTCCATACAAATTTTTGATATACCATTTTATAAAAAAATAATAAAGTGGAGCAAGAATTATGACAACCATTCCGATTAGCAAAACGTGAGTAAATGTAAAGTTCTCCCACGTCGTGTGATGTGTCCAAAATAAAGGAAGGATAGCAGCAAAAATCCCTAATATAAACGAACCATACAAATATACTTTCAAATACAAATTAAGTGTTTTGATAAGCTGTTCAAGAGTTTCTTTGAGGTTTTTTTGTAAGTCAATTTTTTGTATTTGATTGTATTTGAAGGCATACCAACCCAAACAAAGTACCATTACAGTTGCTAGATAAGGAAGTATCAGAGGTGAATAAAACCAGTTTTTGTTTAGTATAAAAAAAATACTCAAAAAAAATGTCAAACTTCCCTCAATCAAAATACTACGTTTGATTTTGGAAATGGTGTCAGTAGCTCTTCCTTTCAAAAGTTTATGGATTTGGTCATTTTGAAGAGTAAGCTCTGGTTGTTTTTCTAAGGCTTTCCAAGTAGATTTTAGATTATCGATGTTCATTATTGATACTGCTTATTTTATTTTTTATTGAGGTAATTTTTCTAGTGTTTGACGAAGTTTCTTTTTGATACGATTGATTTTTACGCCTACATTTGTTTTGGTAATCCCAATGATTTCTGCAATTTCATCATAGCTTTTTTCTTCTAAGTAAAGCATAATAATTCCTTTTTCTACTTTTGAGAGTTTCTGAATAGCTAATTGAAGGTTTTTGAGTTGTTCTTCTTTTTCAGTATCTGGAGATGTATCTGGAAATTGAAGAGTAGTATCTGAAATAGAAAATTCGATAGGTTTTCGTTTGGTTTTGCGAAGGCGAGCAATGGCTGTATTGAGTGCAATTCTGTACATCCATGTCGAAATTTTGGAATCTCCCCTAAATTTTGGATAAGATTTCCAGAGCTGAAACAAAACCTCTTGGAATAAATCCTGTCTGTCATCTTCAGAATCGCAATACATGCGACAAACTTTGTGTACAATGCCTTGATGTTTCTGAATAAATGTTACAAAATCTTTTTCCAAAATGGGTAAATATCAATTACAAATTATGAATTATAACCTATTGGAATAGCTCTTCCATGGGTTTCTATTTTTATATTCAAAACTACAAATTTATAGAACCAATTTATAAAAACAGATAAAAAAATAAGATTTTTTACAAACTTTCATTTTTTTTTGAAAGAAATGAAACTTCTATTTTCTATTTGCGTTCTGATTAAACACAAAGGAATTTTATTTTATCTCACAACTAATTTTAATCATGATTTCTCCCTATAAAAAAATAGCATTGCGTATTGATTTAATTATTCAAATTACTTGCCTAATTATTTTTTTCTGTGGTTATGGAATGACTTTTTTAGCTCTTTTTATTTCAGACTTACAAGATTATGCTATTTCTTTACTTGCACCTATTTTGCTATTAGGAGTTTTGGGTTTTCTAAATCCAGCAATGAATATTTTGCATTTAATTTTGGGAAATTATTCTGATGAAATCCATCAACTTCGTAAAAATTATACTTTTGCTGTTTTGGGGTATATAATTATTGGATTGTTAGGTTTTTTGTTCATTAATAATTTTAATTTTACATTTTTGAGTAGTCTGAGTCTTATTTATTTGTATGGAATCAGTCATCTTTTTGCTATTGGTTATATTTATATTACTATTTTGGAAAACAAAACAAAAAAAATAATTCAAAGAAGATTGTATCATTAAATTAAAGATTATTCTTATCTCAATGATAGTTTTTTTGCTATCAAAATACTTTATAAATAATCTAATTCTTCAATCTATGCTAGTTCCAACAGGATTTTTTGACTTTAATGCTATATTAGGAAGTTTTTAAGAACTGATATATGGATTTTGGTTATGTTTATACATATTTAGTTAAATTTTCATAATTTTTTGTGGTTTTAAGGTTAATTCTCAACAAAGTACAACTGTTTCGAAAAAAAAAATGTAGTTTGATTTTTTATTCAATCTTAAATATCAAATACTTATGAATTTTAATTATTTACAAAATATCTTATTTCTACTTTTTTCGATTTTCCTAGTTTCTTGTGGAAGTGATGATTCAGAGCCAGCTAATTTAAGTGATTCCAAAATAATTACAGGCTTTAGTGTTGCAGGAAAAGATGCAACTATTAATACAGCTAACAAAACTATTCTACTTACACTTATTGACTCTGACTTTACTACTCTTGTTCCCACAATTACTCTTTCTGAAAAAGCCACTGTGAGTCCAGCTTCTGGAATTTCACAAGACTTTACCAATCCAGTGATTTATACTGTAACTGCAGAAGATGGAACTACTGCAGAATACCAAGTGACCATTTCTAATGGCATAGTATCTTTTACACACAATGGAAAGAACTATGAAATTGTAAAAGATAATCAAAACTGGGTAGATGCTGCTGCGTTTGCTGTTAGCCGTGGAGGTTTTTTAGCTGAGATAAACGATATCAACGAACAAAATGCAGTATTTGATAAACTAAAAACTACTATTGTTGCAAGTAATACAGTAGCCCCAGATGGTGGAGGTGCTTCTTATGTTTGGATTGGAGGAAATGATATGGATACAGAAGGCAAATGGATGTGGGATGGTAATAATGATCAAGTTGGAAATCAATTTTGGAGTGGAACACAATCTGGTACATCTGTAGATAATCGTTTTAATAACTGGGGAAATGAGCCAGATGATTTTGGTTCAGGACAAGATGCTCTTGGATTAGCAATTACAGATTGGCCTTTAGGAGTAGCAGGGCAATGGAATGACGTAAGAGATAATAATAAATTATATTTTTTAATTGAATTTAACTAAAATAACGGGGACAATGAAATAAAAATAATCTCATTAAAACCCTAAAAATAAATATTTGTTCTTTTCTCAAAAACTCCTTATTTCTTAGAAAGAAGTAAGGAGTTTTTTTCAATATATTTGTTAAAATTTTATTCATTTATTATTCAATTATAAAATGGCAAACAACACTTCTTTTTCATTAAAAATGCGAGTTATTCATCGTTATTTAGGTTTTTTTTTGGTCGGAATTATGAGTGTCTATGCTCTTAGTGGAATTGTCTTGATTTTTAGAGATTCTGATATATTCAAACAAGAAATACAACTTACAGAGCAAATAAAAACAGATGCTTCTGCTGAAGAATTAGGAAAGTTATTAGAAATGAGGAGATTAAAGGTAAGCAAACAAGAAAATAATAAAATCTATTTTCAGAATGGAGTATATGACCAAAAAACAGGAATAGCAGAATATAAAATAAAAGAACTTCCCTTCATTTTGGATAAAATGACACACTTTCATGCTGCAAAATCTGGCGACCCATTATTTTTCTTTAATATATTCTTTGGAGTTGCATTATTATTCTTTTCTATTTCTTCATTTTTTATGTTTTTGCCCAAAACAAGTATTTTCAAAAAAGGGTTATATTTTACACTTGCAGGAATCATCTTAACACTTTTATTGCTTTTGGTCTAGGTCAAATGACATCAAAAAAAGAAATTACAAATTATCATGATTATTCAAAACTCTAAAGAAAAATCATTTTAATAATCTTTTTTTTCCTACCTTTCAAAAGAAATTATAATTACTTGGTTGTCCATTTAACTATCCGAACCCTAACCAAATCATGCAGCATTCTTTTCAACGTATTTTAGAACGAGTTTTGGAAGGTATTCGCTCTTGGGGCGAAGGCGTTTCGGCACATCATTTTCACCCTTCCTATGATAAAAGCAAAATGGAAGCTCTCTTTCACCCCAAAACGATTGCTGTTGTGGGAGCTAGTAAAAGAGAAAATTCATTAGGAAAAAGATTGTTCGAAAATCTTACATTATTAGACTATAAAGGCGAGGTATTTCCTGTAAATCCAAAATATGATGAAATAAATGGTTCTACTTGTTACAAAGAAATTGAAGAAATAGGTGAGTTTATAGATTTAGCCATCATTATTACACCAGCCAAAACAGTTGCTCAAATTATACGAGAATGTGGCGAAGCAAATGTCAAGAATGCACTTATTTTATCAACAGGATTTAGAGAAACAGGCGAAAAGGGAGTAGAGTTTGAAGCCGAAATATTATTAGAAGCCCGAAAGTCAGATGTGCGTGTAGTCGGAACAAATTCAATCGGATTTATTCGCCCTCATCTAAATTTATTTGCTACATTTTCTAATCAAAGACCAAAAGAGGGAAGTATTGGTTTTATTTCACAAAGTGGAGCAATGGGAGAAGCTGTTTTGGACTGGGGAAATAGCCACGATGTTGGTTTTAGTGCCTTTGTTTCTATTGGTGGAATGATTGATATAAGCTGGGGCGACGTGATTCATTACTTAGGCGATGATACACGCACAAAAGCCATCGTTTTGTATATGGAAACTATCAATTATGCTCGCTCTTTTTTGTCTGCTGCCAAAGAAGTATCTTATTCAAAACCCATTATTGTACTCAAAACAGGTAAAAAACAACAGCTAGAAAACGATGCTTCTAGTCAAGCTATTTCTCCAATTCGTTTTGAAGTAGATGAAGATTTGATTTTTAATGCTGCCTTTCGTCGTTCGGGAATGTTACGTGTAGGCACAATGTCAGAAGTATTTTTTATGGTAGAAGTAATCTCCAAACAACCTCGTCCTAAAGGAAGAAATCTGGCTATCCTAACCAATGCAAATGCGCCTGCACAGCTCGCAACAACAATGCTTCTGAAAGATGATGGACAATTAGCAACACTTTCAGAAATAACTATTGAATCTCTATCAGAATTTTTACCCAAAAATTGGAAATATCAAAATCCATTAGATTTACATCAGTTTGCTACACCCGAACTATACGAAAAAACAACCAATATTTTATTAGAGGATAAAAATATTGATGGATTATTAGTAATTCTTGTACCTCAAGCAGCAAGCGAACCTACCCAAACAGCAAAAAATTTATTGCGCTTTGCATCTATCAAAAAGAAACCTTTATTAGTCAGTTGGATGGGAGGAGATACTACAAAAGAAGGCAGAAAATTGCTTTCAAAAGCTGGTGTTCCTAACTTTTTATATCCAGATGAAGCAGCTCATATTTTTAATTATTTGTGGAAATATGCCTATAACTTAAAAGGAATTTATCAAACACCTCGCATTTCGGATTCCATGAAAAAAAATCCACCCAATAGAGCCATAGTAACTCAAATTATAGCAAATGCAAGAGTAGAAAATCGTACAATACTAACAGAATGGGAAGCAAAATTAATTTTGGCAGCCTATAATTTGCCTATTATTGATACTCGTTTGGCTCTTTCTGAAGATGAAGCATGGCAGCAAGCAAAAGCAATCGGCAAACCTGTTGTTTTGAAAGTACACTCAAATACAGTTATTAATAAAAGTGAAGTAGGAGGCGTAAGGTTATATTTAAAAGATGAAAATGCCGTTAGACGAGCTTATCAAGAAATCAAAAAAAATATTGAAAGACGTGTAAACCCTGATGAGTTTTTGGGAGTAACGGTACAAGAAATGAGTACACACGATTCTATCGAAATGTTGATGGGAAGTAGAGTAGATGTACAATTTGGCTCAATTATTTTCTTTGGAAATGGTGGAAAATCATTACAATATTACCAAGATAGAGCTGTTGCTTTGCCTCCTCTTAATGCGACTTTGGCAAGAAGAGCCATCGAACAGACAACAATATATAAAAACTTAGTTCAGACTGGCGATTTACACGAACCTACACTGATGCTTTTGGAGCAAGCTATGGTTCGTTTTAGTCAGCTTATCATCGAACAGCCTTTTATAAAAGAAATCTATCTCAATCCCATTTCAGTTTCTCGTGCTGATGGGCTTTCCATTCTTGATGCTGTTATGATTTTGCAGCCTCTTGGCGTAAAAAATGACCAACTTATTCGCCTAGCTATCCGTCCATATCCTTCTGAATATGAAGAAAAATGGATTCTGCCCAAAAGCAATCAACACGTTTTGATTCGCCCTATTCGTCCAGAAGATGAGCCTTCAATGGCAGAATTTCATAAAAAACTTTCTCCTCAAAGTGTTTATTTTAGGTTTTTTCATGCTGTTAGTCTTGACCAACGAACTTCTCATGAAAGGCTTTCAAGAATTTGTTTTGCCGATTATGACAGACAAATTACACTCATTATAGAAAAAGAAAAAGAAGAAAGAACAAAAAATGAAATAATAGGAGCAATCAGAATAATAAAAGTTCATGGAACAAAAGAAGCCGAATTTGGAATGACCATTGTTGATGGATATCAAGGAGAAGGATTAGGTTCAGAGCTTTTGAAAAGAGCAGTAGAAGTCTGTCGTAGTGAAGGAATAGAACTCCTAACAGCAGATATTTTGGCAGAAAATAGAGCCATGAAAAAGATTTGTGAAAGGCTTGGATTTATCATGGAAAACAGTAACGAAGGAACAGTAAAAGCCTCACGATACATTCAAAATATCTTTGATGAGGAGCAAGAAGACGAAATTGAAGATTAAAATAATAATTTATGCAACATCAATACTTTATTTCTGCCATCGGTACAGATAGTGGAAAAACGTTAGTCAGTGCTATTTTGGTAGAGCATTTACAGGCGCACTATTGGAAACCAATTCAAGCAGGTCTGCCAAAAGATACTGACCAAATCAAAGAATTAATTACAAATGATAAAAGTGTTTTTTTGGAGGAATATTTTTGCCTAACTGCTCCCATGTCACCACATGCTGCAGCAAAAATTGATAAAATAGAAATCAAACTTTCAGATTTTGAGTTGCCACCAGAAAGTAAGAATCAAAACTTAATTGTAGAAGGGGCAGGAGGTTTGTTTGTTCCGATTAATTATGGCAAAAATGGAAAAGCTGATTATGTAATTGATTTGATTGAAGAATTAAAATTGCCTCTTATTTTGGTGTGTAATCTTTATTTAGGAAGTATAAACCATTCTATTTTGAGTTTGGAGGCTATCAAAAATAGAAATATAAACTTAAAAGGGATTATTTTTAATGGGCAATCCAATCCAGATTCAGAACAAATTATTGAAGATTATATAATTCATCAATTAAACTCTAAGGTTCTTTTAAGAATCAAACAAGAAGATAAAATAACAAGAGAAATTATAAAAAAATATGCTTCTCAAATTATTTTATAATTTTCCTATTCTGAAAAAAGACCCTTTTCATTTTGGAAAAAAATAATATTCAAAAATGATATTCAAAAATAAAAATAAGGCTTGAATAGCTTTAAACAAGTGTTTTGATAAAAAGTATTTTTTTTATTGCTTTATTTTGGCATTGGCAAATGATTTGAAATACATAAGATAAGTAAGTAGTAAAACAGATTCTAAAAGTAACTGATTGTAGATTTAGATTTCAAAAGGAAATCATAATCAAAACAAAATTTTTAGCAGTAATTTTATTTTTTGGAATCAAAATATCAGAAAAAGAAAAATAATCAGTAGTTTGTTTTGTTTATAACAAATATTTTTTTGCAGCTACTCATTTTTTAATTATTTAATTCTATTTTCTGACAAGAAACAAAAAAGCTCTCTTTTTAAGTAAGGAGAGCTTTTTATTTTTTTATCTAAGAAATAAGCCAAATTTTGTCTTCTTTTGCGCCTTCTTGTGTCCATTCGACTTCTATATGTTCTGACAATATTGTGTTTACTGTTTTGCCTGTATAATTAGGAGCAATCGGCAAATTTCGTGTATATTTTCTATCAATCAACACCATCAAATCTACTTTTTGAGGTCTTCCAAAAGCTGCCATTGCGCTCATCGCTGCACTAATTGTGCGTCCAGTATGAAGTACATCATCTATCAAAATTACTTTTTTGTTTTCTATTACAAAGGGAACATTTGTCATATTTGCTTTTAGAGGTTCATTGCGTCTTCTAAAATCATCTCTATAAAAAGTAACATCTAACTTTCCAAAATGAATTTTTTTATTCAAACGAATTTCCAAACGCTTGTGAATGCGTTCTGCAAAGAGCGTCCCTCGTGGTTGGATTCCTAAAAGAACGGTATTCGAAAAATCTGAATAATTTTCAATGAGTTGTTCGCAAAGGCGACTTACAGTAAGGTCTAAGAGAGCAGAAGAAAAAAGTAGTCTTTTCATTATTTCGTGTTTCAAATTAAAATCCAATAAAGCTATTGTATTTCTATCAAAAAAACAAAAAACCTTATTCATTTTCAGAATAAGGTTTTTTAGATTAAAAATAATTTTCAATCCTTTATTTTTGAGCTGCTTTTTCGGCAGCTATTGCTTCAGCTTCCAATTTTGCATTTGCAGCTTCTAATTCTGCTGCTGTCATTTTTACACCAAGTTTGTTCAAAACCAAAACAGTTACATTAATTTTGTCGGTAGAGAAGAGGAAGTTATCTTGTCCCATTCCATCTTGACTACTCAAAATAAACGTATAACCATTTTCTTTTCCTACTTCTTCGATAGCTGTTTTTACTTTTTGAAGAATTGGAGTTTGTAGTTTTGCTTGCATTTTTTGCAATTCTTGTGTATATAAATCACGCTCTTGAGTGATTTCTTGTTGCAATTTTTGTAACTCATTTGCACGAGTTTGTAAAAGAACAGGAATAGCATTTGGAGATTGACGGTCAGCTTCAAATTTCTTTACTTTTGCTTCAAAATCCTTTTGTTTTTCCATCAACGTATTTGTAAGCGTAGTTTCAGTCTTTTTGAGTGAATCTTGCGCTTTCATGTAAGCAGGCACGTGAGGTAAAATCAAATAAGCACTTGTATAACCAATTTTGACATCTTGTGCTTGTAGAGAAGCAGTAAATGCAAATAAAATAAGTAAAAGGAATATCTTTTTCATCGTTTTTTTATATAGAATACAGAAATAATTCTGCAAAGGTAAGTAATTAAATTTAATTGTTGTAGAGGCTACTAATTGAAATTATAGCCCTAATTTTTTCACGACTAGGTTTGTAATGTCTGTTCCTTCTGCTGAATACAAAATATAAGATGTATTTGTACCATCTAATTCGTTAAGAATAAGAACATATCCATTTTCTTTTCCTACTTCTTTAATTGCTTCACGAATTTTTGAATAAATAGGGAAAAGCAAATCATTTTGTTTTTTGTTAAAGCGTTCTTCTGCTTGCTTTTGCTGTTCTTCAAATTTGGCGTATAAAGTTTGTAGTTCTTGTTGTGCAGCTTGTTGTTGTTGTTCGTTTGTTACAGTTTTTTCTAATTCGGCTTGTCTAGCTTGTATTTTTTGTGCTTCTCCTTGTAGGTTTTTCTGAATTACTTTTTGCAATCCTTCCAACTCTGAGCTAGAGGCTTTGTAAGCAGGCATCATACTAGCGACAGAATCTACTTGTACATAACCAATTTTGAGTGTTTGGGCTGTTGCTTGATTATTTTGAAATAATACAAAAGCAAATAAAAGACTTAGAGATAAAATTATTTTTCTCATAATTTTGATATAATTTGTTTGTAAGGAATAATTACGACCTGCTAAAGCAGCGAAGCTAATTAAAAATTACGAATTACGAATTTAATTTATTGAATATCAATATTTTAATTTTATGTAATTAGTACTTTAATGAACTATCATTCCTAATTTAGTTTGAAGGGATTATTTATTAAAATTGAAGTTTATCCTTTTTTATCAATAGAAATATTAGGGTCTTGTATTCCTAATTCTTCTAAGACAAAGTCAGTAAAATTATAGGTGTCATCATAGAAAAGCATGTGCAAATCGCTTGCTTTATCAAACATAAAATGAAGTTTTTTTTGTAAAGATACAATTCTTACAGCTTCCATTATTTTGTCTTGAATAGGTCGGATTAGCTCACGTCTTTTCTTAAAAAGCATTCCATTAGCACCAAAAATACTTTCTCGGTAACTAATCAAATCATTTTCTTTTTTTTGAACATCTTTTTGTTTTTCGGCATACATTTCTTCTGTTAGGAGTACTCTTTCAGCTTCCAATTTGGTACGGCTGTCCAATACTTCTTGCTGTTTTTTGGCAATTTCTGATTTCCATTGTTTTGTCATCTCTTCAAGCTCTGTATTTGCCTGTGAATATTCGGGCAAACGCTCTAATATTTTTTGAGAATCAATAAAACCAAAGCGTTGTGCAGAAATGGTATTAAAGCTGCTTAAAGCCATTATTCCTACAAAAAACAAAGTAGAAAAAACAAATGTGATATTTTTATTAAAAAGGATTTTCATCATATATAAGGATAAAATTCAAAATTATTGCCAAATTTTTACAGTGAACAGTAAATAGTAATCAGTTACCAGTTTTTAACAGTATTTTACAGTAATCAGTAACCAGTAATCAGTTACCAGTAATCAGTAATCAGTAATCAGTAATCAGTAATCAGTAATCAGTAATCAGTAATCAGTAATCAGTAATCAGTAACCAGTAACCAGTAACCAGTAAATACAAATACACAAATTCTTGTTTTGAGTAATTTGTAATTTCATTGAAATTAACTGGTAACTGGTAACTGGTAACTGGTAACTGGTAACTGGTAACTGATTACTGATTGATTCTTGTTGTCTTTAAAATAGCAAATAGCATTTTAGAAATTTCTTCTGCATCTACTATCATACTTTCAAATATTTTAATGTCTATATAACCTGTATCTTTCAAAAGATTGAGCCAATATTTTGTTTCTAGGCATTCTTTATAAGCAATACTCATTTTAGCAGAAAAATCATTTTGTGAAATTGCTCCATTTGCTTCTGCAATATTTGCACCTATGGAAGTTCCAGAACGAAGAAGTTGTTTTGATAAAATAAACTCTCGTTTATCATTTTGTAAAAACTGAAATGCTTTTACAATTCGAATAGCAAAAAGATATGCCTTATCATAAACCAAACTCTTTCCCTTTTCCATAAAAATTTATTTTAATCAAATCAAGTATTTTGTATTAACTGATTACTGGTAACTGACTATCGTATCATTTGCCCAATAGTAAAGTGGAATTGCGCCCCATTTGCATTCGGATTTCCAGGTATTTGGTCAAAGCCATACGCCCAATCAATTCCTAAAAGCCCAAAAGCAGGCATAAATATACGTGCGCCAACTCCTGCCGAGCGTTTCAAATTAAAGGGTTGGAAAGTTTCGAAACTACCCCAGTTATTTCCTCCTTCAGCAAAAGCAAGTACAAAAATAGAAGCTGCTTGATTGAGTGTAACAGGATAACGCAGCTCCATCACAAATTTGTTATAAGCGACTCCACCTTCTCTTTGCGAATCACTTGGAACAACTGTATTATCTTCATAGCCTCTAAGTCCGACAATATCAGAGCCTAAGAGTAAATTGCCAAATCCTAGACCAGAACCACCCAAAATAAAGCGTTCGAAAGGACTAATAGGAGCTGTTTTGCTATAAGAACCAATGAATCCCATGTGCGCTCTTGCACTAAATACAAGGTCGCCTACGATTGGTGTGTACCACGAATTATCAAACATCCATTTATGATATTCTACAAATTTGAATATTTCACTATCTTCTGCTGTTTCATAATTTATATCTCTAAACGATGAAAAAGGAGGGGTAAGCCCCAAACTAAGCGAAATGCTTGAGCCATTACGAGGATAAATTGGACTATCTACACTAGAGCGAGAAAGTGTTGTATTAAAAACAATATTATTAAATACTCCATCAGTAATATTTCTAAAACCAATTCCTTGATAATTGTTGAGGCTATAACGCAAATACGCCAATGAGTTGCTAAGTGTAAAATAATTATCAGGAACTCTCAAACGACGACCCAAAGCAAGTGTAACTCCTGATACTTGGAAAGTACCTGTTACTTCCGTACCACGAATTTGGCTTTGTTTTGAATGCTGTAAACTAATAGAGAATGAGTTTGGTTTTTTGCCTCCCAACCAAGGTTCTGTAAAAGAAAAAGAATAAGTTTGGAATTGACGACCACTTGCCTGAAAACGCAAAGAAACTTGTTGTCCATCACCTTGTGGAAGAGGTGACCACGAAGCAAAGTCAAACAAACGACTAGAAGAGAAATTATTAAATGTCAGTCCTAGTGTTCCGATGAAGCCAATCGCTCCACCTCCCCAACCACCAGAGAGTTCGATTTGGTCATTTGGTTTTTCTTCTACTGAATAATGAATATCTACTGTTCCATCTGAAACATTTGGAATTGGATTGATTCCGATTGTTTCGGCATCAAAATAACCTAATTGTGAAAGTTGTTGTTGAGTACGAAGCAGTGCCGAACGGCTAAATTTTTGCCCTGGTAGTGTATAAACTTCTCTCAAAATAACATGGTCTCTTGTGCGAGTATTTCCTGTTACAATAATTTTATTAACAGTTGCTTGGTCGCCTTCATAAATTCTCATTTCAATATCAATCGAATCGTTATCTACTCTAACTTCAATTGGTTGCACATTAAAAAACAAATATCCATCGTCCATATAAAGTGATGTAATATCCAAACCTGTTGGGTTATAAGACATACGTTTTTGTAAATCTTCTGGATTATAAACATCTCCTTTACGCACACCCAAAACAGAATTTAAAAGTGTATCTGAATGAATATAATTGCCCGACCATGTGATATTTCTGTAATGATATTTATTTCCTTCATTGACAGTCATTTTGATATTTACACCATCTTCTACTGTTTTGACGGTATCTGAAATAATATAAGCATCTCTATAGCCTTGTTTGTTGTAGTAGGCAATCAAACTTTTTTTGTCATTCTTAAATTCAGTTGGAATAAATTTGGACGACCTAAAAATTCTCCACGCTGCATATTCTTTTGTTTTTTTGAGTTTGCGTTTGAGTTTTTTGTCTGCAATGGCTTTATTTCCTTCAATTTGTATTTCTTGTACTCTTACTTTTTTGCCTTTATTTACATCAATTTCCAAACGAATACTATTGGCAAGAGTTGTATCTTTTTTCTGAACAATATCCACTTTTACATTTCTGAATCCCTTTTGGATATAATGTTGTTTGATGGCTACTTCTGTATTTTTGATAATTACATCATTGACAATTCGCCCTCTCACAAGAGTTACTTTGTCTTTTAATGTGCTTTTTTGCCCTTTTGGTATTCCTGTAAAATCAAAACGAGATAATCTAGGTCTTTCTGTTAGAATAAGTTTTAAGAATACTTTTTCAGCCTCTGTTTTGTCAATGTCTATACTTACATCACCCAAAAGCCCTTGTTTCCAAAGTTTACGAATGGCAAGCCCAAGTGCTTCTCCTGGAATAATGATTTTGTCGCCAATACGCAATCCAGTAAGCGAAATTAGAGCATTTGGGTCAAGATAACTTGCTCCCTCTACACTAATTCCTCCGATGGTATATTCTTTTGGATTAGCATAGTCAAGGTTGTTATTTTGCGCCAAAGTAGGTAAGCAAATTCCTCCAAATAATGAGAAAATAACAAGGGTAAAAATAATACTTTTTGAGTAATTATTTTTTAAAATGGAATGAATTGAATTATATGAATACATAAAATCTGAAAATAGTAAATGAGTAGAATAGCATAGCTTTTTCATAAATAAAAATGATAGAAGCCTGATTTTTCTTTTATAAAAAGTTAGAAATTAATGATGCGCCATTTTAGCAGCTAAAAACCATTATTTTACATTTGTAAGATGTAGAGTATGATTTCATGAATTTCAATTTTATAGGATATTATTTTTATAATTAAATTTTGATTGATATTTTTTATTTTAAATTTGGTCACTTGTTTTGCCAAAACGTCTTTCTCTATTTTGATAATTGAGTAGTGTTTCGAACAAATGCACCTTTCGGAAGTCTGGCCAAAGAACATCTAAAAAAGCAAGCTCTGAATAAGCCACTTGCCACAACAAGAAATTACTAATTCTCATTTCGCCACTTGTACGAATAAGTAACTCTGGGTCTGGAATAGCAGCCGTATAAAGATGCTTGGCAATCAATTCTTCATCTATTTGATTGGATTTGATTTCTCCTTTTTCTATTTTTTGAGCAATTTTGTGAATAGCTGTTTTCATTTCTGTACGCCCACTATAACTCAAAGCAAGTGTAAGCACAAGTCTTTCATTATGAGCTGTTTTGGCAATAGATTCATCAAGTTGATTTTGGCATTTGGTAGGCAACGATTGTAATTCTCCGATTGCTCCTAGTTTTACACCTTTTTCACTCAATTCTTTTACCTCACTGCGCAATGTTGAAACCAAAAGCTGCATCAATCCGTTTACTTCATCTTTAGGGCGTTGCCAGTTTTCGGTCGAAAAGGTATAGAGTGTTAGGTGTTTTATTCCCATCTCTACACACCCTTCAATCGCTTCTCTGACTGCTTTTACAGCGTTTTTGTGTCCAAATATTCTAGAGAATCCTCGTTGTTTTGCCCATCTTCCATTTCCGTCCATAATAAGCGCAACGTGAGAAGGCATTCGATTTTTGTCTAATAATTTTTGTATTTCTTCTTTGCTACGAGAAGATAATGGAACAAGTGCTGTAAAGTTTTCTACTTTTTTTGATGTAGTTGATTGATTGTCTTTGGCTGATTTCATAGTATGCTTTCCTTCTGATTGCTTCAAATGCCTTATTACTTATTTAGTATTCCATCAAAACACAAAATAATACTGTATTTTTTACTTTATAAATTTAAGGTATCGTAATTTGGGGCGCAAGTTACAAAAAGATTAGCCAAATTCAGTTTTCTATATTCCCAAAACCCTCAAAATTATGTTATTATTGATTATTTTAGGAATAAGTAAGTATGATTATTTTTCAAAACCGAAATAACTTGATAAAAAGACGATAAGAGTTTGAAAAATGCAGCATCACAAAATTAAGAATGTTATTAAAAAATGTGAAATAAAAGAAATTGAATTAATCGCCCAAATCTATATTTACATCTTCAAATTCCCAGTTTGCTTTTAGCTCTAATTCTCTATTAAGATGCACAACAGGCTCGGGCAAAATTCGTTTTTCGAAATCTCCATTGTCCCATTTTCCATTATTATTTTTATCAATAAGCACTCTCATTGTCTTTTTTCCTTTCAAAAGATTTGTAAATCTATACTTTCTTTCGTTTTGAATGGTTTTTTCTACTTTTCCTTTATCATCAATAACCTCAATGATAAAATTATCATATTTGCCCAAAATTTGTCCACTGATTACACCATAACTAGCCTCATCTCCTTGATAATACTCTAAGTTTTTGGCATCTCTGAGTGTGTCATTTTCTATTGATACAAAAGTATTTTTACGTATCTGTAATTGAAATGCTTCTTCTTTTTCAATAGAAAGTTCTATTTTTTTGATAAAGGAAAGTTCTGTTCTGTTTTTATTAAATTTCCAATCTGTTGCAACCGTTCGGCTGCCTGTGCTATCCCCCTTAAAACCAATTACAATACTATCATACTGCACTGTAAGAACAGGTTTATTGAAAAATAATTTTAAATTCAATTCTTTATTTGGAAGAATGGGCGTAGAAGAAGTAGGCTCTTCTCTGCTCGTAAAAGGCGATTCACGTAGTTTTCTGACTTCTGAAAACTGAATAGTAAGTGTAGTATCAATCGTATTTTGAATTGAATCTGTAAAAGACATTATTGCAGAAATAGAATCTTCTGTATTCATATTTCGATTATAAAAATTGATATATTCATCTTGTAAGACAGGATAAAACAAGGTGTCATAATCTATTTCTTTGCCCTCATCTTGATAATTAATAGTATAATTAGCGATGTTTTTATTAAATTTTATTTCAAAATATTGCCCTCTCTGCCTTGCTCCCGACAAACGAAAAGGCAAAATATCATAACGAATTACTTTAAAATCTACTCCTGAATAACTTGTTCCGATTTGTAAAGGAGCTTCATAAAAACCAATTAATTCTGTATTTTTATTATAGACATAATCTCTTTTATCTTTAGATTCTGCTAGTGCATAAACTTTATATTTGCCCGATTTTATGTTTTCGATGGCATATCTGCCCATCGAATCGGTCAAGGAAAAATAAAGAGGGCGACGGTTGGTAATATCAAAAGAATCAGCCTCAATATCGTTGTAAGCATAAAGCCCTACCATTGCATTTTCCAAGTTTTCTCCTTTCATAAGGCTCGAAATCGTACCTGTAATGAGCAAAGAATCTATTTTGTCGCCTGTACTGAAAGCTAATTTTATGTTTTTAGGGATATTTTTTTCATTAAAATCTACTACTCCTTTTCCAAAAGAAAATGTATAGGTCGTATTTTCAGCAAAAGGCTTTTCAAATTTGAGTGTGAGTATATTTCTCTTGACAGTAGATTTGTAAGTGCCATCTATAAAAGGCGAAATCTGTAATTCCTCTTGTAATTTTTGTATCGAAATATCTTCATCAAACTCCAAAATAATTATATTACCATTGAAGTTTGTCGACTGGTCGATTGGATAAGTAGAAATCAGCTTTGGGGGCGTAATGTCTTTCAAACCTCCTGTGGGCATACTTTGGCTTGCACATGCTGCCAAGAAAAAAATAAATGTAACAGAAGAGAATAAATAAACGAGATAATTTAATTTCATACGAAAATGAATAATTAGCAATAAATGAACCTTATTTTTAATCATTGATAAGGAAAAAAACTTAACCCTAACAATCATTATAAATACAAAATTACAAAATTGGTTTAGCAAGAACATTATTTCTCAAGATTAAAAATAAGTAAAAAATAAAAAGATTCGTAAATAGAAAACAACCATCTTTTGTTTGTTGTTGATAATGAGGGGGTTATAAATAAATTGAAAAATAATTCATTTTTTTTGTAAAAAAACTTGACTTATATCAATTTTGTAATTACCTTTGCATTCTCAATTAGGGTAAATAAGTCGTAAAAGTAATGAATTATTTATCATAAAATAATGAGTAAAATAGCAAAAGCTAAAAAATGGGCCTATAGCTCAGCTGGTTCAGAGCATCTGCCTTACACGCAGAGGGTCATAGGTTCGAATCCTATTGGGCCCACATTTTAAGATAATTTCTAAAGAAGGTTTCAAAAAATATTTTTTGAAACCTTTTTTTTTGTTTAAATTTTATTTCTTCAACATTCATTTTATAAAAAAATGTCCACCATACATTCAAATAAAATTCCAAAATTAGATAATTATGAAGCTATTATTTTTGATTTGGGAGGAGTAATTATTAATCTAAGCTATAAAAAAACAGAAGAAGCCTTTAAAAATCTTTTTGGAACGGATTTTTCTGAAATTTATTCCAAACAAAGCCAGTCTGATGTTTTTAATAAATTAGAAACAGGTCATATTTCTGAAAAACAATTTGTAGAAACCCTACAAAATGCTTCTTCTAAAACTATCTCTCATCAAGAAATTATTAGTGCTTGGAACGCTATTCTTTTGGATATTCCCAAAGAAAGAATTGAGCTTTTGAAAAAAATTGGAAAACAAAAACGTATTTTTTTATTGAGTAATACAAATCAAATTCATAAAACAGCTTTTGATAAAATCACTTTAGAAAGTCATCAAATGAATGGTTTAGAATCACTTTTTGAAAATGCTTATTTTTCTCATTTGGTAGGAATGCGAAAACCAAACAAAGAAATTTTTGATTTTGTAATACAAGAAAATAAATTAAATCCTCAAAAAACTCTTTTTATAGATGATAGCCCTCAACATATCGAAGGCGCACTTTTGACAGGTCTGAACGCCTTTCATTTGGAAGTAAGTACGCATTCTATTTTGGATATGGTTTGATAAAAAATATTTTTTTATAAATTTAGGCTTTCTTTTGCAAATTTTAAGGGCAGCAAATCAGCAATCGAAGTGAGTATATAAATGGATTTGTCTGCTCCTTCCATAATCATTCGGATTGGTTTTTCTTGTTTGTTTTCATATTCAGACATTACTTGACGACACGAACCACAAGGCGAAATAGCAATAAAATCATTGCTCCCTTTGGGTTTGGCTGCAATAGCAATCGTTTTGATTATTTCATTTGGAAACCGAACTGAAGCCGAAAAAATAGCTGTTCTTTCAGCACAAAGCCCAGAGGGATACGCTGCATTTTCTTGATTACTCCCCCATATCACTTCTCCATTTTGCAACTCAATCGCTGCACCAACCCAAAAGTTAGAATAAGGTGCATAGGCTCTTTCAGAGGCTTTTCGTGCTTCATTTAATAAAAATAAATCTTGCTTTGAAAGCTCATTTTCGTTTTCAAAAACAGTAATTTGGATTTGTAGTTGATGCGTTTTTGGCATATCTGTGTGTATTTAGTAGTTTTATAAAATTTGAATGGACAAATAGAAAGAATAATGGATAGTTTTTTGTTTTAAAAACTTGCTTAAATTTGTATTCATTATAGAATATTTTATTTCCAAATTTTTGTGTTCCTTTCTGAACTCTGTGTTTAAAAATCATTTTTTTGAAACAAATAGCTATTTTTTCGCCCAACTATTCTCCCGAACTCGGTGCTTGTGCGTCCCGTATTCAATATTTGGCAGAACATTTGGAAAAACAAGGTAATCAAGTAACTGTTTATACTACATTTCCAAACTATCCAACAGGAAGTATTTTTTCTACATATAAAAAATTTATTTTTAAAAAAATAATTCATAAAGAAAAAATAAATAATATAAATGTTATTCGTTTTTCTTTTTATCCCTCTAACTCGTCGTCGTCTTTTGTACGTATTTTTAGTATGATAACTTTGGCGTTGAGCTGGTTTTTGGCATTTCCATTTCTCAAAAAACAACACCCTGATAGCATTTTGATTCAGAGTCCTCCTCTTTTGCCTGTTCTGACAGTCTGGATTTTATCCAAAATGATTGCTAAAAAAAAATATACTCCTTCATTTATTTTGAATATTTCAGATTTGTACCCTCGTGTTCTTTTAGATTTAAACAAAATAAAAGGGCATACAATATACAACCTCCTTTTGAATTTTGAGGAATTTATTTATAAAAAAACGAATTTTATTATCGGACAATCAGAAGAAATTGTAAATTATATCCAAAAAATTGTTCCATCAACTCCTGTTTTTTTGTATCGAAATGGAGTAGATACGGATAATTTTAAAATCAAAGAAAATTATGAAATAGATAAAAAAGAGCCAATAAAACTTGTCTATGCAGGGCTTTTGGGAATGGCACAAGGTGTTTTGCAAGCCTTAGAACATATAAATTTTGAAAAAATAAATGCCGAATTGCATTTATATGGAAATGGAAATGAACGAATTTTGATAGAAAATTTTATATCAAAAACTTTTTTAGGGACTAATAAAAAGCAGAGAGTATTTCTTTATGATGCTATTCCATCTAAAGAAATTGCTCAAAAATTGGCTGATTATGATGCTGCAATTATTCTTCAAAAAAGACAAATAATAGGAACTGTTCCTTCCAAAATATACGAAGCTATGGCAGCAGGATTGCCTATTTTGTTGTGTGGGAGTGGTGAAAGTGCCAATTTAATTGAAAAATATAATTTGGGAATTGTAGTAGAATCAACAAAAAATAAACTGATTAATTCAATAAATTACGAACTATTAAATCAAAAAATTCGTATTCTAAAAGAATTGCCCTCCGAAAAAAGACAACTCTTTGGAACAAATGGAAGAAAGGCTGCAAAAATAAACTTTGATAAAAAAATTCAGTTCAAAAACATAAAAAAATTATTTGAATGAAAGATATAAAAAAGAAAAATACTTTTTTACTATGAAAATTGCTTTTTGCTAGTTAATTTTGCAAGTCTAAGCAATTAGAAAAATGAGCTAATCTAATAATACTGAACTACTCAAATTTTGACATTAATAAAATCAATATCTGGAATACGTGGAACAATCGGTGGCAAAGTAAGCGAAGGGCTTTCTCCGATTGATGTAGTAAAATTTGCTGCTGCCTATGGAGAATGGGTAAAAATCAATACTGAAAATTCTTCTGATGAAATCTCAACGACTTCCAAAATAATCATTGGGCGTGATGCTAGAGTGTCTGGTCAGCTTGTTTCGCAACTTGTTAGCTCTACATTGCAGGCATTGGGTTTTGATGTAATAGATTTAGGGCTTTCTACTACTCCGACAGTCGAAATGGCTGTTCCGATGGAAAATGCGAGTGGTGGAATTATTCTTACAGCAAGCCATAATCCTGGAAATTGGAATGCACTCAAACTTTTAAATCAAAAAGGAGAGTTTATTTCGGCAAAAGAAGGTGCTGATATTTTAAGCATTGCAGAAAATGATGATTTTGAGTTTGTGAAAGTATCTAATTTGGGAAGCTACAAAACTGATGATAGTTATATCCAAAAACACATTCAAAAAATCTTAGAATTGCCTTTAGTTGATGTAGAAGCTATCAAATCGAAAGATTTTAAAATAGCTATTGATGGTGTAAATTCTACGGGTGGAATTGCTATTCCGATGCTTTTGGAGGCTTTAGGAGTAACACAAATAGACAAATTTTTCTGTGAACCAACAGGTATTTTTCAGCACAACCCAGAACCATTACCAGAAAATCTAACTCATATTTGTTCTACAATAGAGAGTGGGAATTATAATTTGGGCATTGTCGTTGATCCAGATGTGGACAGATTGGCACTCATTTGTGAAGACGGAACTCCTTTTGGTGAAGAATATACACTTGTTACGATTGCTGATTATGTTTTACAGCATCAAGAAGAAGGTGAAACAAAAAATACCGTTTCGAATCTTTCTTCTACCCAAGCTCTCAAAGATATAACTCTCAAAGCAGGAGGTGAATATTTTGCTGCTGCTGTTGGAGAAGTGAATGTTGTGGAAAAAATGAAAGCATGTAATGCTATTATTGGAGGCGAAGGAAATGGTGGAATTATTTACCCAGAATTGCATTATGGGCGTGATGCACTTGTTGGAATTGCACTCTTTTTGACTCAATTAGCCAAATTTAAAGGAACTGCCAAAATGCTTCGTTTGAAGTATCCGAGTTATCATATTTCGAAAAATAAAATAGAACTTACACCAGAAATTAGTGTGGATAATGTTTTAGATGAAATTTTGAATAAATACAAAAACTATCCAATAAATACGATTGATGGCGTAAAAATTCAGTTTGATAGTGAATGGGTACATCTTAGAAAATCGAATACAGAGCCAATCATTCGCATTTATTCTGAATCTCAATCAGAAGCAACAGCCGAACATTTGGCGAAAAAAATTATGCAAGATATTAGAGAAATTATTACACAATAATTTTATTTGAAAATAGATTTTGAAGAAAGACCATTTTACTTTTTGATGAAGTGAAATGGTTTTTTTTGTTATAATACAATGCTTTTTTTTGAGGACACAAATTTTACAGATTGAAATACATTTTTTTTGATAGTTGCTTTTTTTAGAATACAATACTGTTTTTGAGGACACAAATTTTACGAATTTTACAGATTAAAATACATTTTTTGATAGTTGCTTTTTTTAGAATACAATGCTGTTTTTGAGGACACAAATTTTACGAATTTTACAGATTGAAATACATTTTTTTTGATAGTTGCTTTTGTTATAATACAATGCTGTTTTTTGAGGACACAAATTTTACGAATTTTACAGGTTATTTTGGTTTTTGGTGTCGCTATGCTAAAATACCAATAGTATTGTGAGTAGTTTTTAGTTGTATAATTACTCTTCAATCCGAATTTCTTGTACTTTTTGCAATTTCTTTTCAATGGCACGAGAACGTACATTGGCTTGGTCTAAAGTATTGCTTGCTTCTCCCAATTTCTTTTGTATTTTGTCTAAAGCTGTTCCAAAATTAGAAAATTCATTTTTGATGCTTCCCAAAAGCTGCCACACTTCACTACTTCGCTGTTCGATGGCTAAGGTTCGGAATCCCATTTGCAGACTGTTCAGAATAGCTGAAAGAGTTGTCGGACTGGTAATGGTAACTTTATAATCTCTCTGGATTTGTTCGAAAAGTCCATCACAACGCATCACTTCGGCATACAAACTCTCAAAAGGCAAAAACATAATGGCAAAATCAGTAGTGTGAGGAGGAACAATATACTTTTGACTAATATCTTTTGCCGATGACTTTATTCGATTGGTCATGGCTTTTCGTTTTTGTTCTATCAGTTTTGGCTCTGCTAAATCATAAGCGTCCATCAAAGAATGATAATCTTCAACAGGAAATTTGGCATCAATCGGAATCAAAACATTTTGAGTTTTGTCTTTTGCGTGTGGAATCTTCAAGACAAATTCTACAATGGCATTACTGTTTGGATTCGGTTTTACATTCTTGGCGTATTGCTCATTGCTCAAAATCTGTTCTAAAATAGCTTCTAATTGAAATTCTCCAAATACTCCTCTTGTTTTTACGTTGTTCAAAATCTTTTTCAAATCTCCTACTCCGTTGGCTAATTGTTGCATTTCTCCCAATCCCTTATGAACTAATTCTAATCTTTCACTCACAATTTTGAAAGATTCTCCTAAGCGTTTTTCTAAAGTAGATTGTAATTTTTCATCAACAACATGCTTTATTTCGTCTAATTTTTGTGTATTTTGAGTTTGCAATTCATTTACTTTAAACTCTAATGTTTTTCTGATATTTTCTAAATTAGTAGTCGTTGTTTCATTAATTTTGCTTTCAAATTGTAAAATTGTTTGTAGCGATTCTTTTCTATTATTATCTAATTGAGTTTTGAAATGACGAAAAGCCTCTGCAATCTGATGGATTGTTTTTTCTAATTGGTCTTGATTTTTTTCTGAAACATGTCCTAGTGTTTCTCTAAACTGCTCAAAAGTTTGGTTGTTTTCTGTTCTGTTTTCTTTTGATTGTTGAGCCAGTTCTTGACGATTAAAAATAAATTGTTGTTCTATTTTTTGTAAATCTCTTTCAATAAATTGAAGGTTTTCGATGAGTTTATTTCCATTTGTATTCTCTTTATTTTTTATTAATTTTATTAATAAAAAAATTACAATTCCTATTCCTATCAAAACTAGCCAAAGTAAAGCATTTTCCATATTATTTTAAATTGTTTTTTGCGAAAGCTAAAGCATTCGTTATATTTTCGCAGCCTAAAGGCTACGCTACATTTTTTAGTAAATCACTTTTACTCCTCCCAAAAAACTATTTCCATGCAAAGTAATTGTAAAAGCAATAGATTCGGTTTGAGCTGTTTCATTTCCCAAAAACTTATTTATTTGTCCTAAAAAGCCTTTTCTTTTGTCCTTCATAGAATATTCTCCCATAATCAAATTTGTGTTTTTCTGTACTACACCACCACGAGGAATATAAATTTTGATTTCATTAAGAGTTCCTTTTATAAAAATATCAATGTGTTTTCCTGCTAGGTCTTGATTTCTCAAATCTAAAACTGTTGTGCTAAGAATACTATCTACATCGATTCTAAAATGATTTCCTTCAAAACGACAATTTCTAAAATCAATTTTTTGTGTTCCAAAAATAGCTTGAAAATGAATTGATTTTTCGCTCAATACAGGTATCAATTCTTTATCAGTAGTAAAAATAGCTTTTATACTCTTAGAAGGAAAAAGGTTTGATAAACCTGACTTGGGAGTAGTCATTTCATTGCTAGAAGTAGAAAAAGCAGCAGGAGGAAAATCTGTTTTTTGATTTGCAATATCTTTACTGGAAATAGGAAATAATTTGTTCTTTATTTCTTTAGGAAAGTCAAAAATAATTACTTCTAATTCTTCGATAGATTTTGCGTCTAGTGCTTCTTTTACTCGGTTTTCATATTCCTCATCATCCAAATTCTGCTCGGCAAAAGCTGTATTCAAAACATCTATAAGTTCTTCTCTTTTGGCAGGTAATCCGTAGGTAGTTTTCATTGTTTTTTTATAAAGTAGAATTTAAACCCTAAGGGTAGGCTGTTCAAAATTTGGTTATTTTCTCATACAGTTTTCGTGTCTTTTGAAATTTAGCTACCTCGTAGCG
>CAKZOK010000024.1 GCA_937136415.1 uncultured Cytophagales bacterium
CTAAAAGTATGTTCGGTAGCATTTCCTAATTCAAAACGCTGATTTATTTTGTTGATATATTCTTCTAAAGTCATTTTTAATCTCTAATTTTTTTACAAAGGTAAAGGTAGCTTTTTTAAATGAATAAAAAATCAAAATTATCAAAAACTGACCACTTCAATATAATCACTCACTTCTAATTTATGCACTATGTCCATTCCATTTATGACTTTTCCGAAGATGGTATAGCGTCCGTCTAGGTGTGGTGTAGGCGAGTGTGTAACAAAAAACTGGCAGCTTTCTGTATCTTTTCCTGCCGATGCCATTCCCAAATATCCTTCGTCATCATAATAAAAAGTAGAAAATTCGGAGCGAATCGTGTAATCTATACTTCCCCAACCATCGCCTCGTGGGTCGCCTCCCTGCACCACAAAATTAGGCACAACTCTATGAAATTTCTTTTCATTAAAAAACCCTTTTGCTGCCAAATCTACAAAACTAGCTACTGTTGCAGGAGCTTCTTCTGTAAATAAAGAAATTACTATTTCTCCTTTGTTTGTCTTCAAGGTAACCGAATTTCGTGCATCTAACGTATTTATGAGTTTCCAATCAATTTCTTTTGTGGGAGGTAGTGGTGGGTTTTGAGTTGTTTTTCCTGTATAAAATTCTATTGTTTTACTAATTTCTTGATAGGTTTCTATCTCTTTTGGAAGAGTTAGTTTTTTTCTTGCTTTTGTTAGCATTTTGATTAAAGAATTTTGTTTGTGTTTATAGATTTTCTTAAAATCATCGCTCATAAGCGCATTTGCAGCCAATGCCATTGCGCCTACATCTTCCGAATTGATGACAAACTCCAACCCTTTTCTTAATTGTTCTTTTTGTTTTGATGATATTTTTTGAGCAGGATTTGACAAAAAATCAGTAGAAATAGTTAGAAGTCCTTCTGTTGCTGCTGTTCGTAAAAGATGGTTTTGTGTATTTTTTAATGTATCCAAAATCAAATCCATATTTTTAATATTTCCAGAAAGAGCTTGCAACAAAGCCATTTTTTCATAATTATTTTTCGAATTATCTAATAAAGAAATTGCTTTTTGCGAAGCTATATTTTCTTTTCTTTCTGTTTTGATTGCACCTGCCAAAAGGTTTGCACGAGTTCTGTAATTATTTGTTTTTTCTGCCCATTCCAAATAAAGTTTGTAATCTGTTAGGCGAGCTAGTTTTTTCAGTATTTGGGAAGCTACAATTTGAAGGTTTGAGTTTCTTGAATTGGTATAATTTCCTATTGCTTTTTTTATTTTTGGCGAATTATCAAACTTCCCAAGCGCACGAATAGCAGAAATCTTGACCAGATAGTTTTCCTCTTTTTTATTCAAAATTCGAATCAAAAAATCTTCACTTTCTTTAGTTTTGAAGGCACTCAAAGCCTGCGTAGCATTCGAACGTACAAAAAGTTGTGAATCTTTATCAGCTTTATTTTTCAATATTTCGAAAAAAGCATTTTTTTCTTTTGCTTGTATAGTACCTTGCTCTTTTTGAGGAATAACTTTGTTTCCAAGGCGAGCAAAATAAGCTGAAGCCATCAAACGAACAGTATAATTTTGCTTTGGAGGAGTCAGAAAATCAAGCATTAAAATAGTAGCAGAATCCGAAATCACTCGTTCGTTTATTTTTGGTTTTGTGGCTGCACGATAAATTCCGATAGCCTGCCCCACTCTAAGCGTATCATTTTCATAATTTTTTAAAGCCAAAAAACGCAATCCTTTTTCTGTTGCACTCTTTCCAATCGATTCTAAAAGTCGTTGTTGTACATATACATCATAATTTCCATTGGCTTGCATCTGAATTACTTTTTCTAGCAATAATTTTTCACTACTCATTGCCCAAAACTGTCCGATGGCTGTTGCTGCAGCCAATCTAACAGAAGATTTTTTATCGTTTAATAGTTCTAATAAAGGCATCAAAAAACTACTATCCTGCAAAGAAGCAAAAGTAAGAGCTGCATGTTTTCTGTATTTTTCTTGTGAATTCGAAAAGAAACTAGCTACTGTTTTGGCATCTCTTCGGTTGGCTGCTTCATAAATTTTTTGCAGTGTTGTATCTGAATGAAAAACATTTCTTTTGATAAATTTTTCTAAATCTTTTGGTGGCTCTTCCATTTTATCAGGCTTACACGCTGTACCCAAAATAAAAAGACTAAAAAATAATACAACAAAAAATGAAGTTGAGAAAAAGAAAGAATGAAGTAATTTCATAAAATTATAAAAATCAAATAAGTAAAAAATCTTTGCCTAATTTACTAAAAAAATATTCATTTTTAAGTGTCTAAACAAAAATTAAATATAGCTATTAAACCTCATCACGGTTGTTTTTGCACAAGGTATTTTGTGCATTTGTTTGTTCAGAAGCAACAAGTTCTATTTTAACGCAAATTTGGCACTTAATCTTTTGATTATCAATACCTTAAAACACTTGTTGTTTTTATTATAATAGAGTAGCATACGCTTTGGCGTGTGAGTAGGTGTAACAAATGCTTTAGCTTTCGGAAAACAACTATGTCAGAACTCCTAACCTAAAGATACGCTACAAAGTGAAATAATAACCAACTCACGTTTTTTTAATAAAAACCTAAAAATAATTAAAGATTAATAAAGACTAAATATAAAATTTTGTAAATATATCTTGTACTTTCAATAAAAAGAAAGTATCTTACCCTATATTTTCAAAAATGGAAAAATAAAAGAAATTCAGATAAAACTCAACGAAATTTTCTGATGAAAAAAAGTATTATTTGGCTCTACTTATCACCACGAAACTTTCGTGGCAAAATCACAATAGCAATAACTTTGATGGGAGTGTTAGCAACACTTACCTTACTAGGAACATGGTGGTATATAAATAGTCAAGTTATTTCTCAATATAATCATATTATTGACAATACAGCTCCTACTCAATATTATTCAAAAGTAATTGAAGATTGTATTAGTAACAGTACTAGTCTGACTGCTATTTATTTAGCAACTAGCGAAGAAGAGTATCGTTCCGAACGGGAATCTGTTTGGAAAAACTGTGAAATTGCTTTAGCCTCTTTGAGTAACTATACCGACCAATGGCGTAATGAGGCTGTCATTTCGCTGGTCTATGATGTCAGAACAAAAGCAAACCGTTTGAGAAAAGAACAAAATAACGTAGAAAAAAAATATTTTGCTAGAAATGCCAACTTAAAAGAAGATTCGAAAACAGAAAGAGTGCGTCAAGTCGACCAATTAGAACTCTTGACTGACGATGTACGTGCTGTTTTGGAACTTATCATCAATATCCAAAATGAAGAAATCGATAGAGCAAAGGCAGCTATTAGCTTTCATAATCAAAATTTGTGGGTAATTATTTTGCCTGTTTGGATGATTATTCTGACTTTAGTTTGTATTTGGTTTGCTTATTCTATTAATCATAATTTACTGCTTCGTCTTCATGTTATTAAGCATTCTCTTCGTCAGATTGCAAAGGGAAATTTGTCTAATCAATTAAAAACTTCTCAAAAAGATGAAATTACGCCTATCGAAATGGCTCTCAATCATCTAGCTCAAGATATGGAGCGTCTGAAAATTTTTGCTAAAGATGTTGGAAATGAAAATTTTGATTCCAAAACAATTCCTTTCAACCAAAATGGCGATGTTGGAAAAGCATTCATAAACATGCGTAATAGCCTAAAAATGATTGCAGAAAAAGATGAACAATTAAACTGGGCAGTAACGGGAGAAGCACATTTTGCCAAAATATTGAGAGATTTTGATGATGATATTGATGAACTTACACAAATTTTTGTTAGCGAACTGGTAAAATATTTGAATATTTCGCAAGCAAGTTTGTATTTATTAAATCAAAAAATACACGCAAAAAAAGAACTAGAACTAAAGGCATGGTTTGCTTATGATTCTCACAAAAATAGAAAAAATACAATTCAAATAGGAGAGGGATTAATAGGTGAAACCTATCAAGAAAATAGAACACTTTATTTAGAAAATCTACCTAGCAATTATTTGTATATTAGCTCGGCTTTAGGAAGTGCAAAGCCTGTTTCTTTATTGCTTGTTCCTCTCAAAATTACAGAAGAAAGTATTGGAATTTTGGAAATAGCAGCCTTCAAAGAACTCAAAAAACATGAAATAGAATTTGTTGAGAAGGTTTGTGAAAATATTACGTCTTCCATTATTTCGGTTTTGAATACTACTCGCACTCGCAAACTTTTAGAAGAATCTCAAATGCAGCGTGAAGCTGTATTGGCTCAAGAAGAAGAAATGCGACAAAATGTAGAAGAGCTACAAGCAACGCAGGAGGAAATGGAACGCAAACAAATCGAAACTGAAAAACTTATAGTTTCTTTAAGAACAACAGAAGAAAAAATAAAAAGAATTAGTCAAGAGCTTGCTTACTCGAATACGGTTTCTGAAATTGTCATGGATAATATTCCATTTGCATTCTTTTGGAAAGACAAAGACCTAAATTATCTAGGTTGTAATGAAATGTTTGCTAACCTAGCAGGCTTAGACAACAAAGAAGATATAATAGGAAAAAGCGATTTTGATATGCCTTGGACACGAGAAGAATCATTAGCTTATCGTAGTGATGACAAGTTTGTGATGGATAATGACCAGTCAAAATTAAATATAGAAGAAGCTCAAACTACTTCGACAGGACAAGAAACATGGGTAAGCACAACTAAAATTCCTTTAAAAAATGAAGCAGGAGAAATATTCGGACTCTTAGGAATGTTTAAAGATGTTACACAGAAAAAAGAGCAACTATTAAAATTAAAAGAACAAAATGAGCAGTTTCAAAAAGACATCATTATTTGTCAGAAAGAAAAAGAGAGTCTAATGAAAAAGATAAATGAGCAAAAATAAAAAACTATGACTTTGATGGCAAAAAAAGTCACAAACATAATAATCATCTCAACAATAATTTTTACTACGTATGATAAAGATAGGCGTGTTTTTTGGTGGAGTTTCTCGTGAACGTGAAATTTCATTTTCGGGTGCAAAAACAATTTCTCAAACGCTCAATCGCTCACTCTTTGAGCCTGTTTATATTTTAGTTGATAGTTTAGGAAAGTTTATCAAAATTAATTCTATTCAGTTTGAGCATCAAGCCATTTCACATTTTTATCCAACTCAAGAATCTATTCCAGAAGAATACAATGAGTTTGCGCCTGTCTATATCGAAACGCTTGAAAATCTATCAAATGAAAAACATAGAGAAATAATGGAAAAAGTAGGAACGCCAATTCCTGCTGAAAATTTATCTGAATATATAGATTTTGCATTTTTGATGCTACATGGCACTTTTGCAGAAGATGGAATGTTACAAGGGGTTTTTGAGTGGTTACAGATTCCGTATTCAGGGTGTGGGATATTTTCATCATCTTTTTCTATCGACAAACATCTACAACAAGTCGTAAATCAAAAGCTAAATTTGGGAAACCCTAGAAAGTTTCATACAATGAAAAAAAATCATTGGCAAACTTGTAATAGACAAGAAGTTTTTGATAAAATAAAAACAAAATTAGGCTTACCAATCGTTATAAAAGCACCTTATCAAGGTTCTTCTATTGGAGTTTCGATTTTAAAAGAAGACAATCTCAATACTTTTATAAAAGCTGTAAATACTTCCCTTTTTGCTCGTCAGATTTCAAAAAATGAATGGACAAAACTAACAGAGGTTGAAAAGAAAAAATATATAAATCAATTAATGAGCTTAGAAAAAGGAATTGGTTTGCCTGTTGTATTCGAAGAAAAATCTCTATTAGCTGGTAATTTGGGTAAGCAGATTATTTATTCTCCTCTCAAACTAATTGAAAAATTAAATGATTTCTTTTCTTACTCTGAAGAAGATGCTCTATTGTTTTCCTTTGAAAGTGAGGATATGGTTTTGTTTGAAGAGCATTTATCAGGAAAAGAGTTTTCTTGTGGTGTGCTTCAGACTAAGAATTTAGAGGCTGTTGCACTTCCTCCTACCGAAATTTTAATGACAAGCCCTATCTATGATTTTGAAACTAAATATTTGCCAAATGCCAGCCAAAAACGCATTCCAATAGATATTCCTACCGAAGAAATTATTAAGATTCAAGAAAAATGTAAAGATATTTTTCAAACTTTTAAGTTTGATACCTATGCAAGAATTGATGGTTTTTATACTGATGAAAACACTATTGAAATAATTGACATCAACACACTGCCCGGAATGTCGCCTACATCTCTTATTCTTCGACAGGCTTCTGAAATTGGTCTTTCACCTACCGATTTTATGACCTATTTGGTTTACCAATCTCTAAATTGTAGGGTTCATACAACCAAAAGACCTTATTTTTTCAGAAAATTATTAAATAAATTAGAAAGCCAACTTTTGGATAATGAATATCAAAATAAAGAAAAAATAGTCCTCTTTTTTGATGAAACAACCTTTGAAGAAGCAAGAACAAAATATAATATTATAACATCAGAAGGAAAGCAAAACCCTTTTTGTATTTTCCTAAAAACTGAAAGTGATAAAGAAATTACATTATACAAACTTCCAATTTCGTTGCTTTTAAAACCAAATGTAGAAGAAATCATTCAGACATTGGAAGCAGAGCTTCATACAGCCATTTCTCATACTATAGAAAAAGCAAAAGAACTGACTGATTTTTTTGTAAAAGATTTTTATTCAAAAGCTCAAAAAATCACGTTGGAAAATCTGAATGATATGACAAACAGTGTAATTTGGCTTCCTCAAAATTTGAATAATGAGGAGAAAAATAAAATCAAAAGGCAGCTTTCTGAAATTGGAATGGCTGTGGTAAATTAAACTAATTAAAACTTTGTCAATAGTTTTTTGGTAATTAAAAATATTCGTTTTCAAACTACTGACAGCCTTGTGAAAGGACTGTCAGAGTTTTTATTAACCAAATTTATAATAAAAACTAGAAATTAACTGATAACTGTTCGCTAACTACTGGTAACTGATTAACGACGATTATCCTCATTATCCATCATAGACAAATAACTATTGTATCTACTTTTGGCAATATTTCCATCTTCTACGGCTGCAATAACAGCACATTGAGGCTCTCTCAAATGAAGACAATTATTATACTTGCATTTATTCAATAATTCTCTCATTTCTGGAAAATAATGACTAATTTCACTTTGCTCCATGTCCATAAGACCTAATTCCTTGATTCCAGGAGTATCTATTACAAAAGTATTTTCAAAGATTTCAAACATTTCGGCAAAAGTAGTGGTATGCAAACCTTTTTCTGTATAATCCGAAACTTCTTGTACTGATTGAGTAATTTCTGGAGAAAGACGATTTAGAAGTGTTGATTTGCCCACCCCCGAATGCCCAGAAACCAAAGATACTTTGTTTTTCAAAATATTTTCTACTATTTCTATATCTTCATTTTCTGTTGCAGAAATGGCAATACATTTATAACCGATTTGTTCGTAACGTTGCATCATTTTATCTTGAACAAATAATTCTTGTTCTGAAAGCAAGTCTATTTTATTAAAAATCAAGACAGCAGGAATTCGAAAGGCTTCGGCTGCCACCAAAAAACGGTCAATAAATCCTGCCGAAGTGCGAGGCATTGCCAGCGTAACGACCACAATAGCTTGGTCAAGATTGGCAGCAATAGTATGAGCAAACCCCTCTTTTTTGGGAGATTGACGATTGATATAATTTGTTCTTTTATTTATTTTTTCTATCAAAACCGTGTTTTCATCTTTGTCTTCCAAAACAATTTCTACTTTATCGCCAACAGCTATCGGATTGGTTACTCTATCATTATTTAATCTTAACTTTCCTCGCAAACGACCTTTGTACCTGTGGTTGTCGTCTGCCAAAACATCGTACCATAAACCTGTTGAGCGCAAAATAAGTCCTTTCATTATGAAAAAATTACGAATTATAAATTATGAATTGTAAATATTGATTAATTCTATATACATAAAAACTCTTTGGAGTTCAGAATACATTTTTTTTAAATTTAGTAATTTTTAAGGTATCGAATCGCAAAGAATAAAAACTATTTAAAACTCTAAAAACAAGTAAACCCTAATTTGGTAATTAGAGTTCAAAAAAAGTTTGAAATTATTTTTTATTGGGATAATATTATTTCCAGCTTTTCTCATTTACTTATTTCTATATTTTAAATTGGTCTGTACCAAAGGTAGAGTTTTTTAAAAAATAATAAAAAAACTCTCTTACTCAAAAAGCACACTTTCAATCGTTTGGCATTTCATTTCTGTTTCTTGCCATTCTGTTTCAGTATCAGAATCTGCCGTAATTCCACCTCCTGCATACAAAATAGCTTGATTTTCTAATAATTGCATACAACGAAGCTGCACATATAAGCTGCTGCCATTCTTAAAATTAATTCCACCCAAATAACCTGCATAAAAACCTCTGTCATAACCTTCATTTTCCAAAATAAATTGTGTTGTTATTTCTTTTGGCATTCCACAAACTGCCGAAGTTGGGTGCAAAAGTTCTAGCATAACAGTTGCCAGTTGTGGAAAACGCTCTTTTACAGTATCGACGACAAACTCTGTTCTTAGATGCAAAAGGTTTGCTGCTCGCACTGTTTTGGGGCCAATTTCTTCATATTCTCTCAAACGAATTTTCTTAAAACAGTTGATAATATAACGACTTACCAAAGCCTGTTCTTCAATTTCTTTTTGTCGCCAAAGCGCATTTTTGAGCTGCTTTACTTCTTTTCCAGACTGTGTTCCTGCTAGTGCCATAGTACGAAAAATTCCATTTTTATCCTGACTTACCAAAAGTTCGGGCGTTGCGCACATCCACGTACCGACACGAGGAATAGAAACCAAAGACACAAAAGCTGCTTTGTATTTTTGTTCTAATTTGTGATAAGCATTTAGCGTATCAAAATCATTCTTTCCATCTTTTTCTAAATCAATAAATTTATTACGAGAAATAACTACTTTCTGAAACTCCTCATTTTGCATTGCTTTTATTGCTTTATCGACAGCTTTTTTATGTGTTTTTCGTCCTGTTGCTCTCGGAATATTTTGTGGATAAAAATAAGGTGTTTTGCACTCTTTTGTATTTTGTAATCCTTTTAGTTTATCAAAAAATGCCTCTTTTGTTTTATTTAATTCTTGATATTTTTTTCGGTCTTTGGTAGGAATATTCTCTACAATAAAATCATTTGTGGCATCAAAATAAAGATGGGCTTCCAAAAAATAGGCTTTCGAATTGCTTTTATTCGTTTGCTTAGAAAATTCTTTTTCAAATTTGTGCATCAAAAAACCTGCTCCTAACTCTTCTAAATCAGCTTCTACTAAACTTGTCTTTTGAGATAAATCAATGACTAATTGCAAATTTTCTGTATTGGGTTCTCTCCACAACGAAATACCCAAATTTTGGGCAATGGCAGCACACCACATTTTTTTGATAAACTCATAAGTATTCAATTTATTTTTATCAAAAAATAATTCATTTTTAGTAATATCTACTAATTCTGAAATAGCTAAATAATTTTTCATGACTGGTTTTGTTTCTTATAAAACTCATCTTTCAAAACTTTCAAATTAAAATGAAAGATACTATAAGTAACGCAAAAATACAAAGCATGTTTCAAAATTATTCTAAAAATTGAAAGTATTTAACTATTTTAGTTTCCTTCCTTATTTGAAGGGTTGGGTCTTTTTATTTTTCCTCCAATACGCAAACCAAGAGCAATATCTAATGATACCATTTTATATTCTTCTTTTACATTAAAAATTCCTCTTTCAAATAAACCATCGTTTTCATCTTGAGATTCAATAGGATTATAAGGTTTTTTGATAAACAAATTTGACACATATCTAATTCCTATCCCATAATAAACATTGTGTGTATATTTATTAAATAATCTATTTTTATGTCCTTTTATGAATTGTATTCCAATAGTTTGTCTTTTTATTCTAAAATTTTCTGTTGTTCTATTTCCTATTCCATTCCAATTTTGGGTATTTTCATCAAATTCATATCCTTCAAAAACAGCTTCTACATCTTGATAATTCATATTTCTAAACATCAATTTTATAGCAGAATATCTACCTTCTTGTGGATTATTTTCTTTATAAAAACGGATTTCAGGTTTGATAGTATAACTGATATGAGCAGGATGTTCTAACTTGCCTCCATTTTGCTTTCTTGGGTCTGTTCCCCAAGCGAAAATATAACCTACATTTGTAAAAATGGATAATTTTTCACTAAAAAAATATTCTGTTCCTACATACAAAGTAGGTGAAAGTTCCCAAATAATAGAAAATGGAGAGAAATAAATGTCTATATCTCCTTTTTCGTAATTACGATACGTGATTTTTTCTTTTGTTTTTTTTACTTTTGGAAGTTTTATATTTTGATAATCACTAGAATCGGTAAAAATATCATATTGGTAAAGTTCGGTATTTTTTTTATCTAAAGAATCTACCTGAGAATAGGTTTTTTGAACCAACAAATTCAATAGTAAAAAGCAAAATATAGTTTTTAATAAAAACACCTTTTTTTTATAATTATTCTTTTTTGAATTTTCCATTATTTCATTGATTAAATTTTAAATATTTTTGTACTATTTAAGGATTTTACAAATAAACAAAATAAAATTTCTTTTTTCAACCAAAAAATCAAAACCGATTAGTTTGTTTTCATTTATACCTAAAAGTAAAAAAAATCACTTTTAAAATTGCTCTAATTTTAGTATATTGCTAGGAATAAAAACAGGATTGTATTTTTACTTTGCATTTAAAATATACAAATTATTAATAAATAAAATTAAAATTTAATTTTATTTTACAATTATTTTTCCAATCTCTGTTTTTTGATTATTTCACTATATAAAAATCACAAAAAATATACAAATATGCTTTCAACTGACACAAATATTTATATTGATGTTCAATCTATTGAAAACTCACGTATTTCATCTTTAGATGAAAATAACATTCCTTTTGGGCGTGTTTTTTCTGACCACATGTTTATTGCAGATTATAAAGATGGAAGTTGGACAGATTTTAAAATTGTGCCTTATGGTAATCTTTCTTTGAGTCCTTCTGCTGCCACGCTTCACTATTCTCAAACTATTTTTGAAGGAATGAAAGCATTTTATAATACCAAAGATGAGGTAGTTCTTTTTCGTCCAGAAGAAAATTATAAGCGTTTGATGCGTTCTTGTGAGCGTATGTGCATTCCGAAAATGGACAAAGAAATTTTTATGCAAGGACTCAAAAAACTCATCGATATAGATAGAAAATGGGTGCCAAAATCAGAAGGAAGTTCTCTTTATATTCGTCCATTTATTTTTGCCTCGGAAGAGTTTTTGGGTGTTCGTCCTGCAGAAGAATACAAGTTTATTATCTTTACTTGTCCTGTCGGAACATATTATGCAGAGCCTGTAAGAGTAAAAGTTGAAACCAAATTTGTGCGTGCAGCAAGTGGAGGCGTAGGAAATGCAAAAACAGGGGGAAATTATGCAGCAGCTTTGTATCCAGCCAAAATAGCGCAAGAAGAAGGCTATCATCAGCTTATCTGGACAGATGCCAAAGAACATAAATACATTGAGGAATCTGGAACAATGAATATTATGTTTGTTATTGATGATGGAAATAATAGAAAAATAATTACGCCCCCAACAGGAAATACTATTTTGGAAGGAATTACTCGTCAAAGCCTAATTCTTTTGGCAAAAGATTTGGGTTATGAAGTAGAAGAACGTCCTGTTTCGGTAGCAGAAATTGAAGAGGCAATAAAAAACAAAACACTCAAGGAAGCCTTCGGAGTAGGAACGGCAGCCGTAATTTCTCAAATTATACTTATAGGAATAGAAGGAAATGATTATGATTTGCCAGCCATAGAAACTCGCAAAGTAAGCAATCATCTTTTGAAAGAACTAAAGGCTATTCGTTCGGCAGAAATTGAAGACCGTTTTGAGTGGATGGAAAAAGTGTAAATAACCATACTACTAGACAAAACCGTCGTTGAGGCGTTGCCATCAACGAGGATTTAGCATTTGAGCTTCCTCAACGACGCTTTTAAGCTCGTTGAGGGTTGCAAAATAAAAATGTCTAGTAATATGATAAATTACATTAATGCAATTACGGATTAAAATAGAAAAACGCATTGAATTAAGTTTAATTCAATGCGTTTTTAATAACAAAATATAATTACATTTTACCGTATTTTTAATTCGTAATTAAATAAAATTATATCGTCGTACTGACATCAAAATTCTCTAAATAATCGGCTACTCTTCTTACAAACTTACCTCCTAATCCACCATCAACCACTCTATGGTCGTAAGAATGAGAAAGATACATCATGTGGCGAATGCCTATCATATCTCCGTGTTCGGTTTCGACAACAGCAGGTTTTTTGATAATTGCTCCCACCGACATAATGGCTACTTGTGGTTGCATAATGATTGGTGTTCCGAGCATATTTCCAAACGAACCAATATTTGAAAGTGTATAAGTTCCACCTGACAAATCATCTGGCGAAAGTTTGTTGTTTCTTGCTTTGTCCACCAACTCACTTACTTTTTTAGTAATTCCTAAAAGATTGAGTTCATTTGTGTTTTTGATAACAGGAACAATCAAATTATCATTCGAAAGAGCAACAGCAATTCCAACATGGATTCCTTTTTTCATAAGGATTTTGTCACCATCTATCGAGCAATTTATTTTTGGAAAATCTTGAATAGCCTTTGCAACAGCTTCTACAAAAATAGGCGTAAAAGTAAGTGCAACACCATCACGCTCCTTAACAACTCTTTTCCATTTATTTCTCCAATTTACAAGGTTAGTAACATCAGCCTCAACAAAAGAAGTTACATGAGGAGAAGTGCGTTTTGATTCTACCATTCTTTGGGCAATCATTTTACGCATTCTGTCCATTTCTACTACTTCAACATCACTACCGTATGATTTTACAGGCTGTAACTGTTGTATTTTTTGCTCTGTTTTTTGTTCTTTTACTTCAATTTTTGGCTGGGCAACAGTTTTGTTTCCTTTTCTATCTTGAAGGAAAGCAAATATATCATTTTTAGTAACACGCCCTTCCAAACCTGTTCCTTGTATAGTTTCCAATTCTGAAACAGAAATTTTTTCTTCCTTTGCAATAGACATTACCAAAGGAGAGTAAAAACGAGTAGCCGTAGTATCATTTGTTTGATGAGAGTTTTCATTTGAATGACTACCATTCGAAGAAACGGCTTCCAAAACAAGTTCTTTTTCCTCTGTTTTTATTTCTTCTACAGGAGTTTGAGAACTCGGCGAGTTATCATTTTCTGCATCTACTTCTGTTTCGATAATAGCAATGGTTGCTCCTACTTGTATTACATCGCCTTCTTCTGCCAAAATCTCAACCAATGTTCCTGCGTGTGTGGCTGGCACTTCTGTATCCACTTTATCAGTAGCAACTTCCAACACAGATTCATCTTGTTCGATTAAATCTCCCACACTTTTGAGCCAAGTTAGGATTGTGCCTTCCATTACGCTTTCGCCCATTTTGGGCATTACCATTTCTATTTTAGCCATAGTGATGTATTTTTTATGAGTTAGTTTTTTTGTTAGGTCTAGTATTTTTAGGATTGATTGAGTTTTTATTTTCGCTATCTGAAAGCTAAAGCATTCAGTACAGTTTTACTCACGCTAAAGCGTAAGCTACAAATTATTGTTTTTGCTATCTGAAAGCTAAAGCATTCGGTACAATCTTAACTCACGCTAAAGCTAGGCTGTTCAGAATCTCAAAAACTCTTCCTATAGTTTATAGTCATTTTCATCCTTATGATGGATTGATTTATAAA
>CAKZOK010000025.1 GCA_937136415.1 uncultured Cytophagales bacterium
CCATTGATAAAAGAAAATAAACTTTGGTTGGGAGTTGATAATGGTGGAACAAAATGGTTTAAAGTAAAAGACCATTATGATATTGCAACAGAGTCAAGAAAAAAAGTTGTTGATGGGCAAAAATATTTTAGTATGGGTAGTGTAGTTTGGTTTACCAATTTAGATAACCCAAAAAGACACGAAAATTTGATTCTCTACAAAACCTATAATCCAAAGGAATATCCAAAATATGATAATTATGATGCAATTAATCTAAATAAAGTAGCTGAAATACCTATGGATTACACAGGTTTTATGGGCGTTCCTATTACTTTTTTAGATAAATATAACCCTGACCAATTTGAAATAATAAAGTTTCGTAAAGGGGATGATGGAAAAGATTTAATTATTAATGGAAAATGTCCTTATTTTCGTATTATAATAAAAAACAAACAACTATGAATATTGAATTGAAAGAAATTACAGTTCGTGAGCTTACACAAGAGTATGAAGACAATGAAGAAAATGGAGTATTAGGTTTTGATGGAAAGTTGGATATTCGCCCTCCTTATCAGCGTGAGTTTATTTATAAAGATAAGCAGCGAGAAGCCGTTATTGATACACTTACAAATGATTTTCCATTGAATGTAATGTACTGGGCAGTTCGTCAAGACGGAAATTTTGAGGTTATTGATGGTCAGCAGCGTACCATTTCTATTTGCCAGTATGTAAATGGAGATTTTGCTTACATGCTTAGGTATTTTCACAACCTACAAAAAGATGAACAAGAACAAATATTAAACTATAAATTAATGGTTTATTTGTGTAGTGGCACAGATAGCGAAAAACTAAAGTGGTTTCAGACTATTAATATTGCAGGCGAAAAACTTACCGAACAAGAGTTGAGAAATGCCGTTTATTCGGGTTCTTGGGTATCAGATGCAAAGCGTTATTTTAGTAAAAATGGTTGTGTTGCTTATAGTATTGGACATAAATATTTAAAAGGTTCTGCTATTCGTCAAGATTTTTTAGAAACGGCTATTGATTGGATTTCGAAAGGAAATATTGAAGGTTACATGGCAAATCATCAAGACGATTCGAATGTAAACGAACTTTGGCTTTATTTTCAAAGTGTCATAAACTGGGTAAAGGCTACTTTTCCAAAGTACAGAAAAGAAATGAAAGGCTTAAAATGGGGTCTTTTGTATAATGAATTTAAAGATAAAAAATTAGACCCTAAAAAATTAGAAACAGAAATTACAGAATTGATGCTTGATGAAGATGTAGAAAATAAAAGAGGAATTTATACATACGTACTTACACGCAAAGAAAAACATTTGAATATTCGTGCTTTTAGTGATAAACAAAAACGAGAAAGCTATGAAAGACAAAAAGGGATTTGTACAGTTTGTAAAGAAAATTTTGAACTAAACGAAATGGAAGCCGACCACATAACGCCTTGGCACGAAGGAGGAAAAACAATAGCCAAAAATTGTCAGATGTTATGTAGAGAAGATAATAGACGAAAATCAGGGAAGTAAATAATGAACCAAGAAGAAGACATAAATAAAAATTTAGAACTAAACAAAGTATATTTAGGAAATTGTATTGAAGTAATGAAAACATTTCCTCAAAACTCTATTGCTTGTTGTATTACAGACCCTCCTTATAATTATGAATTTATAGGGCATAAATGGAGTGATTCGGAAGTTCAGCGACGAACAGAGCGAGTAAAAGATAGCAAAACGATGGTCAAAAATATTCCTTATGGAAGTGGGCTTGCAGGAGGAGTGAGAAATGCACGATGGTATGAGCGAAACAGAAATAACGATTTGGATTATATGAAATGGTGTCAGCTTTGGACAGACCAATTATTTAGAATTTGTAAAGCTGGTGCGCCTGTGGCTGTTTTTAATAGTAATCGTTCGATTGCTCACGTTCAAATTGCTTTAGAAAATAGTGGTTTTTATACACGAGATGTCTTAGTTTATAGACGAAATTCAGGTATTCCTAGAGGGTTAAATTTGGAAAAAAAACTAGAAAAAATGGGACATCAAGATGCTTCAAAATGGAACGGTTGGCATAGTGCTTTTCGCAATGAATGGGAAGCTGTTGTGATTGTACAAAAACCATTAATCAATAATTACTGGGAAACAATTCAAAAAACTCATGTAGGTGTTTTCAAAACTGTTAATAATGATGGTTCTTTTCAATCCAATATTTTTGAGAACTTGAGTAAGAAAGACAAATCTGAAAATTATAGTCATTGTACAGTCAAGCCTTTAGGATTGATTAAAAAAATAATTGACACACTCGTACCTGTTCATGAAAAAAATATAGTTTTTGACCCTTTTTCTGGAAGTGGAACAACCTTAGTAGCAGCCCAAGAACTAGGTTTTGATTATGTAGGGATAGAAATTGAGGAAAACTATATTCCCATTATTAATCAGCGTTTAGATGAGTCAAAAAATAATATCCTTTCAAATCCTACGCTTTTTTAGAACTAAAAAACCTTTATAAATAGTTTTTTGATAATTCAAAATAACTCTGACAATAGTTACCAAACACTATTTTCAGTCTTCTGAAAGGTCTGTCAAAGTTTAAAACCTGTATATCACAAATTCAAAATAATCTGATAATTTGATTTATATTCTTCAAAAGAATGTTCAAAGGCTTGCATTTGTTCGGCTACGTGAGCATCAATATCTGCTTTCAACATGGTATCCATTTTGGTTGCTATGGTTGCCATTCTATCAACTCCCAAGGTGGCAGCACTTCCCTTTATAGTATGAACATGAAGTTTTAGGGTTTTTCTATCATTTTGTTTGTGTGCCTTAATTGCATCAAGCAAAAGCCTTTTTGTTTCTTTTTCGAAAAGTTGGTAAGACTCTTCCACCAACTCTCTTCCTCCCCATTTTTGTAGTTGTTGAGCTGTTTGTGTATTTACAATAGGCAAAGAATTTAATGACTCAGTAACAGCTTTAAGGGCTGATTTTGTTTTATGATTTTTAGATTTCATTGTTTCTATCTTAGATTTATTCAAATTATAGAATTTTTTATCTATCCATTGTTTTGTTGTCTGAATAAGTCCTTCTGCTTTTACAGGTTTAGGAAGATAATCATCCATTCCAGCATTAATAAAACGTTCTTTTTCCTCTGCCACTGTAAAAGCTGTAAGAGCAATAATTGGAGGAATATGAATTTTTAACCTTCTTATAAAACGAGTAGCCGTTACTCCGTCCATTTCAGGCATCTGAATGTCCATAAAGACAAGTTCAAATTTATTATTTTTTATTTTATGAATTGCTTCTTTTCCATTTATTGCCGTAATTACCTGACAGCCCGATTTTTCCAAAATAATCTTAGCAACCATCAAATTTGTTGTATTATCATCAACAAGCAAAATTAATGGGTCGTTTATGAATGAATTTTGCCATTTTATTTCTTTTTTAACAGTTTGTTTTTTATTTAACAAATTATTTTCTACTGAAATATTTTTATTTTTTTCGATACTTTTCAAAGCCTCAAAAGAAAAATAAAATGTACTTCCTTCTCTTTCTTTTGACCAAACCTGCAAAGTTCCTCCCATTATTTCGACAAGCTGTCTAGCTATTGTAAGCCCTAAACCTGTTCCACTTGCTATTTTTTGATAATTGTGTTGAAGTTTGGAAAATGAATCAAACAAAAATTCTTGATTCTCTTCCGAAATCCCAATTCCTGTATCTTTTATCTCTCCCTGTAAGAGTAATTTGCCCTCTTCTTCTTTCAAAATATCTACCGAAATGGATATTTTTCCATTCTGAATATTATATTTAATGGCATTTGAAAGTAAATATGTAAAAATTTGTAATAAACGACCTTTATCAGCAATAATTCTGGGAGGGGTTCTTTTATTCACTTGAATAGAAAGATGAAGTGCTTTTTCATAAATTTCTTTTTCAAATAATAATGAAAGCTGATTTAACAAAGGTTTTAGTTCGAAGGGTTCTGGCTTTAGAGGTATTTTATTTGCCTCTATCTTAGACAAATCCAATACATTATTCAGAATAGTCAATAAATTATTTGAAGATTCTTCAATAGTATCTAAAAAATGGTTTTGGTCTTTGTCTAATTTTGTGGTACGTAATAAATCAATCATTCCAATTATTCCGTTCATGGGAGTTCGGATTTCGTGTCCCATGTTTGCCAAAAATTGTTTTTTACTCTTCAAAATTCGCTCTATATTTTTCTTTGATTTTTGAGTTTCTTGATTTATTTTTTTTGCTTCACTTATTTCTCTTGCAGTTCCTTCTATTGTCAGTATTTGTCCATTTGGCTTGCCCTCTTTGTCCACTTGAGTTTCTATTACTTGAAAATTGCAAAGCAGTGTTTTGGATACTCCAAATTTAGAATCTACTTTTACTTCATAATTTTTTATTTTTTTTCGTTCTTTTAATATAAAAAACAAATTTTCCAATTTTTCTTTAGATAAAAGAAATGTATGCAGAGCTTTATTAATAATTTCTTTTGGTTCAAAATCAAGAATCGTTTTGACAGAAGGGCTAATTGCAGTAATGATTCCTTCATGAGTAGCTTGAAAATAAATATTTTGAAATGCACTAAAAACTGTTGCTAGTTTTATGTCATGTTGTTTTTTTTCTAATTTTATTATTGCCGATAAAGTAGTTTCATAAAAACACTCTAAAAAATTAATGATTTGATTATCTATTTTTTTATAGCTATTTTTAGAAATAGAAATATAAATGGTTGCTAATTTATTTGATTTTCGAACTGGGATATACAAAAAACACTCCTTCCTCTCCTCTTGAGAAACAACTATTTTTTGTAATTGATTTGCTGCTGGTCGTGTTGTTTTTTCTAAAGAAACTATCTCATTTTCATCAAAAGATAATGGTAAATTTGAGTATTGATTTGTATTGTTTTCTGTATTTATTTTTGAAAAAATAATTCTATTCTGATTCGTAACAACAAAATAATTTATTTCAAATATTTGTTTTAAATGAGTATGAATAGATTTGTAAAACAACTCAAACGAACAAAGGTTATTTGTCGATTTGAGAAAAGAAAAAAGAGTTTTTGTTTGATTTTGGGAAGGTAGAGTAAAACTAGAAGTTGTTGTTGTTTCAGAAGATAAAATTTCAGTATTTATTATAGTATTTATCATAGAAATAATTTTTATTTTGGCACAATCATAACTTAAAACAACATATAAACAACTCAATATCAACAAATTAAACACTAAAAAAACACTTTATTTAATATTTATTCCTTTATATTCTAAATTTATTGTTCCAAATAATTGTATTGGTTTAGTTTTTTTATCTTTTGAAGCTATTTTAAATTTGTTTGAATGACTATCTTTGTACTTTGTTTCAATTTAAGAAATTATTGTATAGTAGTACTATATTTTTCATAATAATAAGAATAATTTATAAAAAGCAATCTTAAGAACACTATCTATTCGCTAACATTTAACAATCTATAACCCTAATTTGCCTTTATGTCATCTAATCGTTATCAAACATTAAAAGTAAAAGAAATTATCAGAGAAACTCCTGATGCTATTACTATTCATCTCAAACAACCTCTTTTTAGAAAAATCCCTTATTATGCTGGTCAGTTTTTGACACTTATTGTCAAAGATGAAAAAGGTAAAAAATACCGTCGTGCTTATTCTCTTTGCTCTGCTCCTCATCTGGACAGTACGCTTGCCGTAACTATCAAAAGAGTAGAAGGTGGTGTAGTTTCGAATCTTTTGAATGATAGGTTAAAAGCAAATGAGAAGCTAGAAATAATGGAACCAACAGGAAATTTTGTTTTGAGAACACACCCAGATAACAATCGTCATATTGTACTTTTTGGAGGTGGAAGTGGAATTACCCCATTGATGTCAATGCTAAAAGTTGCTTTGAGTTATGAGCTAAATAGTATTGTTTCATTGATTTATACATGCAGAGATGAAGAAAATATAATTTTCAAAAATCAATTAGACAAACTTAAAAACAAGTATGCTGATAGGTTTAATTTAATCTATGTTTTGACACAACCCAAAACAGATATTTCTCAAAAAGAAAATCATTTTGAAGGACGAATTACGAAAGAATTTGTTGGAACAACCTTAGATAAATTACCTAATTTGAGAGATAAGATTTTCTATTTATGTGGTCCTGAAGGAATGATGCAAACCATAGAAAAAACTTTAGCAGAATCAAATATTGCAAGTAATACTATTCATAAAGAAAACTTTTTTACTCCCATAAACAACGACGACGATGCTACAAGTATTGTTCCTGATGGCAGAAAAACAGTCAAGATTATGCTGAATGGTGAAGAAACTCAAATTAGTGTTGATGCCAAAAAGACAATTTTAGATGCTGCCTTAGATGATGAAATTGATATGCCTTATTCGTGTCAGAGTGGGCTTTGTACGGCGTGTCGTGGGCTTTGTTTGTCTGGAAAAGTTACAATGGACTCCAATGAGGCTCTTAGTGAAGCCGAAATTACAGAAGGTTATATTCTGACCTGCCAGGCGCACCCACTTACCGATGATGTAAAAATAGATATGGACGCTTAGAAAAAATTAAAAATCTATCTTTTCAACGGCTTGCTTTTTAGTGAGCCGTTTTATTTAGAGTATTATTTTGTCTTATTCAAATTCTTTTAAAAGCTCTTTGAATAAATACTGATTTGTCATTGTTTTTTCAGAAATTACCCTCAAATCTTCTTTTGTCAAGTTTTCATCTATTTTATGAGCATAGAGTGTCCATTTTTTATCATTATATTCTAATGCAGTCATATTTTCTACCCAATCTCCCGAATTAAGATAGCCTATTTTTTGGTTTTCTACTTCTATATCTTTGATAATTGGATGATGAATATGCCCACAAATCATATAATCATAACCATTTTGAAGAGCAATTTTGGCTACTTTATTTTCAAAATTTCCTTTGGATTTAATAACTGATTTTACGCTATCTTTGATTTGTTTTGAAAGCGATATTTGTCTTTTTCCTGTTTTTTTGAGGATATAATTTATAGCTTTATTAAACATAATTAAAAAACCATATCCATTTGAGCCTACTTTAGCTACCCATTTTGAATGACGCATCGTAATATCAAATATATCTCCGTGAAAAATACACACACGCTTTCCATCTAATGACAAAACTACTTTATTGACAATCTTGGCGTTAGAAACACCAAAACCAACAAACTTTCGCATCATCTCATCGTGATTTCCTGTAATATAATAAAGCTCTACTCCTTTGCTTACCCAATCCAAAACCTTTTTGACAACCTCTATATGAGAAGCTGGAAAATATTTTTTACTAAACTGCCAACCATCTATAATATCGCCATTCAAAACCACTATTTGAGGTTCGATAGTATCCAAATAATCTAAAAGAGAAAGAGCTTTTGAACCATACGTTCCCAAATGTATGTCCGAAATAACAAGAACTTCTACTTTGCGTTTCATAGTTTTTTGATTATTATCAATTATTTTTATACTTCAGCTTTCCCAAACAGCTTTAAATATAAGCAATGATAATCTTTTAATAATAAAAAATCTACAAAATTTAATTTTACTGTAATTTTTAATCCTCTTGAACAACTTACTTCTCGCAAAGGTTAAATCATTCTATTTTATAATTGATTTTACTTCTTAATTCTAACTTCATACTTCTAACTTTGTATTTATGTCTAATAAAAAAATTTTTATCATTATTGGTGCTGTCGTCTTACTTGTTGTTTTGGGTATTACTGGAAAAAAAATGGGTTGGATTGGTTCGAAAGATGGAATTGAAGTAGAGTTTGCTACTGTCAAAAAAACTCAAATTGTAGAGCGAGTCAGCGCATCGGGCAAAATTTATCCTGAAGTAGAAGTAAAACTTTCTCCAGATGTATCAGGAGAAATTACGGAGCTTTTGGTAAAAGAAGGTGATTCTGTAAAGGAAGGACAATTACTCCTAAAAATTCGTCCTGATACCTATCAAACTGCTGTTGATAGAACTCGTGCTTCTTTGGGTTCGCAGGGGGCAAATATCGAACAAGCAAATGCAAGACTTCAACAAGCAAAAGCACAATATTTTAGAGCAAAAGCAGACTTTGGAAGGCAACAAAAACTCTATGATGACCAAATTATTTCATTACAAGACTTTCAAGCTGCAGAAGCTACCTTCAAAGTAGCCGAATCAGAATTAAGAGCTGCCGAAAAAACAGTCGAATCGGCAAGATATACCCTTCAAAGTGCCAGAGCAACCTTAGAAGAAGCACAAGCAAATTTATCACTTACAACTATTTTTGCTCCTCAAAGTGGCATTATTTCTTCTTTAAATGTAGAGCAAGGAGAACGTGTTGTGGGAACAGTCCAAATGACAGGAACAGAACTTTTGCGTATTGCAGAATTTAAAAATATGGAAGTGAGAGTAAATGTAAATGAAAATGACATTATTCGTATCGGAATGAATGACACAACTTATGTAGAAGTAGATGCCTACCCAGAGCAAAAATTTATTGGTATTGTTACTTCTATTGCCAAATCTGCTAATAATTTACAAACTGTTACGGCTGATGCTGTTACAGAATTTGAAGTCAAAATTAGAATGAATAGAGAATCATATAAAACATTGTTGGAAAAAAGAAAATTTCCTTTCTTACCAGGAATGACAGCAAGTGTAGAAATTATTACAAACAGAAAAAACAATGCTCTAGCAGTTCCATTGGCTGCTGTTACGGTGCGAAGTGGCAAATATAATAATAGTAAAGAAAATAAAGATTCTCCAAAAGGAAAACCTAAAAAAGAAACTACTCAAAACAAAAAACAAGAGGAAATGAAAGAAGTAGTCTTTGTTAGAGATGAAAAAAATAAGGTAAAAATGGTAAAAGTAACAACTGGATTAAGTGATTTTGATAATATAGAAATTTTGAGTGGAATAGAGGAAGGAAAAGAAGTAGTGGTAGCTCCATACAATGCCATATCCAAAACTTTAGAAGATGAAAGTACTATCAGAATTGCAAAAGACAAAAAAGCGAAGTAACTTGTAGCCCAATAACACAAAACTCAATAACATATTTATTGAGTTTTGTGTAAAAAGTATATCCTACTTTATTTTACCTTACTACAATTCCCCCCTTCTTTTACTTCACTTTAGTAATTATGACTTTAGCCAATATTGACTTTTATAGAAACATTGAAATAGAAAAATTTAAAGAACTCGCAGGAGTTACAGGATTTGATACAGGAATAGATATAGACCAAATCTACCCTCAAATAAAAGATGCAAAAGCTATTGCAGAGCTAGGAGTAGGATATGGGAGAGCTGTCCAGCAGCTTTTAAAGCGTGGGTATGAAGGCAAAATTTATGGTGTAGAACGTGTAAAATCTCTTTTAGACCGTATGGAAAAAGAGTATGAAAATGAAAATGTATTTATGCTTCATCAAGACATAGAAGAGCTAGACCTACCCGAAAAAGTAGATGCTGTTTTGTGGCTTTGGTCTGGTGTATTAGAACAAAACTTAGAACAACAACGTGACTCTATCTGCAAAATTCGAAAATATCTCAAAACAGGTGGAAAAGTATTTATTGAAGCTCCTCAAGATAAAATCAAATTTGTCGGAATAAAAATAAACAAACATTATATTCGTGTAGAAATGGAATGGGGAACACTTGACACCTATATGCCTTATGAAGACGATATGCGCCTTATCAAAGAATCTTGCCATTATTCGTCACTAGAAACCATTAAATATCAATCCGTTACAGGATTAGACAGAGTCTTTTATGTTTTTGAAAAATAAATAATTTCGTTTTAGTATTTTCTACTAAAATATACCTCCTAATTTCTAACTTCTAACCATTGATTATAACCAAACTCCCAAAAGTAGAAACAACTATTTTTTCGGTCATGTCTGCCCTTGCCCAAAAGCATAATGCCATTAATCTTTCTCAAGGTTTTCCAGATTTTAAAGTCAATGAAAACTTAATAAAAGAAGTAACAAAGGCTATGAATAGCAATTTTAATCAATATGCTCCTATGGCTGGTTTTATGCCATTGCGTGAACAGATTGCGCAAAAAACAGAAAAAATATATGCTATCTTACCAAATCCAGACACAGAAATTACGATTCTTTCGGGTGCTTCAGAAGGAATATTTGCTGCCATTACTGCCACTGTAAGAGAAAATGATGAAGTAATTATTTTTGAGCCTGCCTATGATTTGTATGTTCCTGCTATCGAACTTCAAGGAGGAATTGTAAGACATGTTTCGATGGCTGCTCCAAATTTCAGACCTGATTTCGAACAATTAAAACGACTTATTTCTCCAAAAACTCGTTTAATAATATTCAACACTCCACACAATCCAACAGGCTCAACATGGACAAAAGATGATTTGCAAACACTAGATTTGCTTTTAGAAGGAAGTCAGATTTTGGTTATTAGTGATGAGGTATATGAACATCTTATTTTTGATAATCAAGAACATCAAAGCGTGCTTTCTTATCCAAATTTGAGAAAACGTTCGTTTGCTGTCTTTTCATTTGGCAAAACTTTTCATGCAACAGGTTGGAAGGTAGGATATGTGATTGCTCCCAAAGAACTCACTGCCGAGCTTCGCAAAATCCATCAATATATTACCTTTAGCACTGTTACACCAATTCAAGTTGCGCTATCTGAATTTTTGAAAAATGAAGAAAATTATATTCATTTAGCCTCTTTTTATCAAGAAAAAAGAGATTATTTGTGTAAATTATTAACTGAAACCAATTTTAGATTTAGCCCCACACAAGGAACATATTTTCAACTCATAGATTATTCCAAAATTTCTGACCAAAAAGATACTGACTTTGCAATTTGGCTAACTGAAAAAATAGGTGTTGCAACAATCCCAATTTCTCCTTTTTATCAAAATAATAATTCAGCCAAAATGTTGCGTCTTTGTTTTGCAAAAAATAATGAAACATTAGAAAAATCAGTCGAAAAACTAAGTAAATTATAAAAATAAATCAATCTTGTTTTTCTAGCTCTTCCCACGCTTGAAAATATCCTTTTTCAAAACTTTTATTCAAATTTGATTTGATTTGGTATTTTTTAATAATTTGTTGAGCATTTTGATTGGATTGAAGATAATAATCTTTATTTGCAATATCTTTTCCAAGCTGTTGCCATTCACTCTTAGACATTGATGCTTGAGAAAGACGCTCCAAAAGAGAATTGGCAAGCAACAAATTAAGTTGAGAATAACGACTTGTTGCATAAATCAATAAATCTTTTTCTTGTTGTTTCTCAATCTTTTGCCCTACTTTTTTCCAAAAAAGAGTAGAGTCGGCATAAGTCAAACCTGTTTTCAAACTTACATATAATTCCAATGCTACCAATGTTTCTTCCCAGTTTTGAATAATTACAGCATCATTGATTCGTTTTTCTAATCTTTCTGTCAAAATTTCGGTATATTTTTTCCATTCTCCTTTCAATTCATTTTCTGTTCCCAAAATTTCTTTTGACTTAACCACAAAACCAACAGCTTCTGACAAACTATTTTCATACAATGAATTTCTGATTTGAGCATCTAAATACTCTAATTGGTCTTTTTGGGTATTTTCTAATCGTTTCATAATTTGTTGTGAGCAGTTTGGCAAAAATGGATTTTGCTCACAAATTTCCTTTGCTTGAGAGAAAAAACTAAAGGCTTCATCAAACTCTAAGTTTTTGGAAGAATAATCTCCTTTTCGCATAAAAAAAGCAAATAAATCAAAATAAACACTTTCTATGGTTGTTTTCAAATCTTTTTCCGTTTCTAGGGCAGCTTTTAGTTTTTCGCCTTTTGGAAGATGCGAAAGGTCTTGACGAGCATTATCAAATTTACCTTCTTGATAAAATAACTGCGCCCTACGAATAAGCGACGGAATATGCGTAGGACACCTTGCCAAAACAGCCGTAAAAGTTAATTGAGCAGAATTAGATTTTCCTTGTTCCAAATATTGTTTGGCTTGCTCATAATTATCTTGACAGGCTTTTTTAGACTCTGCCGTCGAAGCAAAAAGCATCGAACGAGTTTGCGTATAAGTTGTTTTGAGGTTATTAAGTTGCTCACGAAGCTGTATAGGGTCTTCTTGGTCAGTTATCAGTTCACTAGAATAAGCATCTAATTTATAAATAGAATGTTCAATCGGTTCTAATTTTTGCTTTAGCTCCAAAGTTCTTATCATTTTTTTTTGCTTCTGAATTACCTTCAAACTACTCAAAAACCCCTCTATTTTCTGTGATTCGTTATAATATTCATCTATCAATTTGATACGAGAAGAAAGAGCTTTTTCTTGCAATTCTCCATAATGAAAAATTATATTTTCTATCAAAACAGGACGAAAATCAGTAGCCAAAGGAAAAACAGCATCAATACTTACTTTATGACCAATATTAAATTCTACTTTCGAAAACTCTTTTCTTATTGTTTTATTATCTGTTTTTTCGTCTTTATTTTCCCAAATAACATCAAAACTAATTTGTTTGGGCAACAAATAATTTGAAACAGAAAAATTGCGATATATTCCTCCAATTACTTCTTTAGAAATAAATGTAATTGTATAATTATCTTTTATTTCAGCATTAAGAGCAATTTCTACATCATATTTTAATTTGTACGATGTATTTACGTCAAACTTAGATAATCTTTTTAAAGCTCTTTGAGGAAATTCATCTTCATCAGTAGTAGGTGATTTATATTTTTCGAAGACAAACTCCATCACACTTATTTCATTATCGCTCACATTATTTTGGTTCTTTGATTGAGCAAAAAGAACAGAAATAGATAAATAAAAAATTATAAAAAATGATATGGAAAATAATCTCAAGCTAGTAAAATGGTTTTTATTATAAAAAAAATAATTCATAAATATTAATAAATAGTATAGGTTGTTTTGGTTATACTCCTACTTTAATTTTTCAAAATTTCATACTTCATAACGGAAATATACACAAATCCTTATAAAAAAGTACACAAAAAATAAAATTGTTCCTTTAATTATCTGAATAATTTGACCTTACCAACAAGCTCCTCTACAACTTGTTTTTTTAATTATTTTTTCCTTCAAACAACAAAATTCTCAAAACATTTAGCATAAAAAAAGTATTTATCCATTTTGATAACTAACTTTACAACTTTGTTGTATGGATTATTGATAAAAAATTATTTTATCATTTGCCATTCATAATTTATCATTATCAAATTTATTCATGAATTTTTCTGTAACTAACGACACCCTTTTTAAAAAAAAAATCCTTCTAAATAATGAAGAAAAAAAAGGAACAATTACACATAAAAGCCCTTCAAATATTGCTTTGATAAAATATTGGGGCAAGCATGGGACTCAACTCCCCAATAATCCTTCGCTTAGTTTTACACTAACAAACGCCTTTACAGAAACAAAATTGGATTATCAGGCAAAATCAAAACATGAATCAACATCAAAAATCTCTTTAGAATTTTGGTTTGAAAATAAGAAAAATGAAAAATTTGAACAAAAAATACTCAAATTTTTAGAAAGCCTTTTGCCTTCTCAACCATTTTTAGGCTTTGTCCATCTCAAAATTTATTCTCAAAATTCATTCCCTCATTCGGCTGGAATTGCTTCATCTGCTTCTAGCATGGCAGCTTTAGCTTTGTGTTTGTGTGATTTGGAAAAAACTTTTTTGAATACTTTGCAAAACGAAGAAGAATTTTATCAAAAAGCATCTTATTTGGCTCGTTTGGGTTCTGGAAGTGCTGCTCGTTCGGTTTATTCTACTATTCCTATTACCACTTGGGGACAAACAGAATCAATAAAAAATACTTCAAACCTGTATGCAAGTCCTTATAATTTAGCTATTGATGCTATTTTTCAAAGTTATCAAGATACAATTTTGATAGTTTCGGCTGAAGAAAAAAGTGTTTCTAGCCGTGCTGGTCATGCTCTTATGGAAAACAATCCGTTTGCCAAGACTCGTTATGAGTTGGCGCATTCAAATCTAAAAAAATTAATTTCTGCTTTAGAAAAAGGCGATACAGATACATTTATTGAAGTAGTCGAAAATGAGGCTTTTGTTTTGCATGCACTAATGATGTGTAGTTCACCTCCTTTTATTTTGATGGAAACAGGAACGCTGACCATCATCAAAAAAATTCAGAAATTCAGAAAAGAAAGTAATATCCCTATCTGTTTTACGCTTGATGCTGGTGCAAATGTACACGTTTTGTATCCTCAAAAATATAAAAATGAATGTCTTGATTTTATAGAAAAAAAATTAAAACCATTTTGTTTTGAAGGAAAATACCTTATTGATCAGTTACCAGTAAACAGTTACCAGTAAACAGTTACCAGTAATCAGTTACCAGTTACCAGTAAACAGTTACCAGTAATCAGTTACCAGTTACCAGTAAACAGTTACCAGTAATCAGTTAATTTCAATCCTGTATTTGCATTTTAATCTGTCAAATCTGCATTCTATAAAAAATAATAAACATAATCTGAAATTCGTAATTAATATAAATGAAATCTCCTTTTTTTAATTCAAAAATACTTCTTTTTGGTGAGTATGGTATTATTCATGAAGCAATGGGGCTTGCTCTTCCTTATGATTTATTTCAAGGAAGGTTAATTTTCAAAAATGTAACCCAAGTTTCTTCTAAAATTATTCAATCTAATAAAGAACTTCGCACTTTTGCTGGTTACCTCAAAGAGCTTGTAAAAGATTCGGACTTTCCTATTTCTTTTGATTTTACTTCCTTAGATTTTGATTTAGAACAAGGTCTTTTCTTCGAATCTACCATTCCACAGGGGTTTGGTGTGGGAAGTTCGGGTTCGCTTACGGCTGCCATGTATCAACGTTATGCACGCAAAAAATTACCGATTGCAAATGGGATTCCTACAACAAAAGAAATTAGCAATTTAAAGAGTGTTTTTGCCAAAATGGAAAGTCATTTTCATGGAGCAAGTTCGGGTTTTGACCCATTGATTTGTTATTTGAATATGCCTTTACTTATCAAAAGTAAAAAGCATATTGAAGCCACTCAAATACCTAATTTTGAAGATAATAATGGCAAAGAACTTAACAAAGGAGCTGTTTTTTTACTCAATACAGGACGACCACGCAGAACAGAGCCTCTAGTAAATCTTTTTTTAGAAAAATGTAAGAATGAAGAATTTGCAAATGCATGTCAAAATCAATTTATTCCATTAAATAATGAGTGTATCAAAACTTTTTTAGCCAATGATTTGGAATCAATGTTTAAGAATTTGAGTAATTTATCTCATTTTCAATACAAAAATTTTCAACCCATGATTCCGTCTTTGTACCGTCCACTTTGGAAATATGGCTTACAAACCGATGATTATTATTTGAAACTCTGTGGTGCAGGTGGTGGAGGTTTTATTTTGGGCTTTACAAAAGATTTTGATAAAATAAAACATCATTTTTCACAGTATCAAGTTAGAGTTGTCTATGAAATTTAGCAATTATTTAGTTGTTGGTATTGCTGTGATAAAATACCAACAAGAGCATTAAATATAGAAACTGTATTAAAAAAACAGTTTCTATATTCGTAGAAAAATAATTGAACATAAAAACTGTTTATAATTTTTAATGTGTATAATCTCTCATCAAAATTGCTTCCAGTTGTTTCATTCCTTTGGTAGCAACTTCTTCTATAAAATGAAGATTAGGAAGTGAGCTAACAGAAGGGCTTTTGGGGTCAATAATGTACTTGGGGGCTTGGCGAGGGGCATAATCTACCAAACCAGCAGCAGGATAAACTAAAAGTGAAGTTCCTACCACTATAAAAATATCAGCTCCCATAGCTTCCATAACAGCTTGTTCCATCATCGGAACAGCTTCTCCAAACCACACAATATACGGACGCATTTGATGACCTTTTGGACATTTTTCGCCCATTTTTAGCTCCCAATCTTTCATTGTAACTACATGAGATTCATCTTTTGAACTTTGTGCTTTCATAAGCTCGCCATGTAGATGCAAAACATGCGTTGAGCCTGCTCGTTCGTGCAAATCATCTACATTTTGAGTAATAATTGTAACATCAAAATTTTGTTCTAATTGTGCTAATATTTTATGAGCCTCATTAGGCTCTGCATTTAAAAGCCCTTTTCTACGTTCATTGTAAAACTGTAATACTTTTTCTGGGTCTGCTTTCCACCCTTCTGGCGAAGCTACTTCTTCTACTCGGTGTCCTTCCCAAAGCCCATCAGAAGCTCTAAAGGTAGCAATTCCACTTTCTGCGCTTACACCAGCACCTGTCAAGACCACAATTTTTTTACGCATACGTATTGAAGAATAAGATTTATAAGAAATATAAGATTTTAGATTACGAAACTTTCGATACATTTATAAATTCAATTTGAATTTGATGTAATAATTTAATTTCAAACAGATAATACAAAATACAAAGTTCTCAAAATAATTTGAAATAATAGCATAAAAACTCAAAATATTTTTATTGAAATTAAAATAATAACAGAATTTGAATTTGTACCTATTTTTAAAGTTCTTTGTTGTGTTCGTAATTTTTACTTTATAATTCGTAATTCTCAAATGCCTACTCAAGAACAAATTGTACATTATTTTTATCGTCTTTTTCGTGGTGCTGGAATGGAAGCCATGAATGCAAAACTCCTCAATGCCTTTATTGCTGTTTGTATTCTGTTTATTATTGTTTTTATTTTAGACCGTATTTTTAGGGGTCTTTTTGTAAGGCTTATTACAGCTATTTCCAACAAAACTAAAAATCAGTTTGATAATTTTTTGGTAAAAAACAATGCTGCTGGGCTTACAGCACATCTTTTTATTCTTTTGTTTATTGTCAAAGCATTGCCTTATGTACTTTGGGATTTTCCTCACACCTACATTTATATAGAAAAAGCGGCTGATATATTTGCAGCTTTTGTAGTTGTTTTGTTGGTGCAAAGTGTTTTAAGAACCTTTAGTGATTATCTTCAAACAATGTCTTCATTTCGTGATAAACCTATTCATAGTTATGTGCAGGTATTTATGATTTTTGCTTGGTTGGCTGCTATTGTTTATATTTTTACTGTCTTGACAAACAAATCTCCTTGGACGTTTTTCTCTGCTTTGGGTGCGCTTTCTGCCGTTATTTTACTTATTTTCAAAGATACAATTTTGGGTTTTGTGGCAAGTATTCAAGTTACGGTCAATGATATGGTACGTATTGGTGATTGGATAACGATGGACAAATACAATGCTGATGGCGATGTAATTGAAATAAGTCTTGCTACCGTAAAAGTCCAAAATTTTGATAAAACAATCACGACAATTCCCACCTATTATTTGATTTCAGATTCGTTTAGAAACTGGCGAGGAATGACACGCTCGGAAGGAAGAAGAATAAAACGTTCGATACTTTTGAAAGTGTCTAGTATTCATTATTTGAGTAATGAAGAAATTACGCAGCTCAAAAATATAGAATTGATAAAAGAATATTTGGAAACAATGGATACCAAAGTAGATACTTATAACAAAGAACACAACAGCAACAAAACGCTTTTATTGAATGGAAAAAACATGACAAATTTGGGTGTTTTTCGTATTTATATTGAAAAATATCTTCATCAAAACCCAAATGTAAATAGTGATATGATAATGATGAGCCGACAGTTAGAAGCTACTCCACAGGGCGTACCTTTAGAAATTTATGCCTTTAGTAAGAGTAAAGAATGGCTAGAATACGAAAAAGTAGTTTCTGATATTTTTGACCATCTTTTTGCTGCTGTGCCTTACTTTAATCTTGAGCTTTTTGAAGCTCCTTCGAATGTATTGGCGATTAAGAGAGAGAAGAGATAGTTTTGATTATGAATTAAAAATTACGAATGTAACTCATTAATGAGTTTCTACAAACATAACGTTGCTCTGCAACTAAAAAATACTTTGCTAAAATAGAAAATCCGAACTAAAACCCCACAAAAAACTGTTTGCAAAAAAAGAAACAACCAAAACAAACAGAAATGAAAAAATCAAAACGC
>CAKZOK010000026.1 GCA_937136415.1 uncultured Cytophagales bacterium
TTCAAGATGATGAGTAAATTCTACTTTATTAAAAACCATATTCCATTAAAACAAGGATTGCGACCCTATGTTAAGGTTATCGGAGTTTTAACCGAGTTGGTAATTAAAAACCATATTCCATTAAAACAAGGATTGCGACTCTATTTATTTTGAGTTTTAAACTATCCTTTACAAGATTAAAAACCATATTCCATTAAAACAAGGATTGCGACTCTCAGCATACGCTGAAGTACTGTCAACACAAGATTAAAAACCATATTCCATTAAAACAAGGATTGCGACAGTTTTGTTTTTATATTCAAACTTGGCATCGTGTATTAAAAACTGTATTCCATTAAAACAAGGATTGCGATGGAGAAAATACAGAGGCGAGAGAGAAGGAGCAAATAGTTTGATTAAACATCATTTTTTTTTATCTATTTTCTTCAAATATTTTAGTAAGATATAGTATTTTGTAAAACGATTTCCTTTGTTGTCTTTATAAATACCGTTTTCATCTAAAGCCATTACAGTTGCTCGTTTTGTAATTCTTTGAATAAATCCTTTATAATTTTTGCCATCAAAACTAAACGTAACCCAATCCCCTACCCTCAAATTATACTCTTTTAAGGCTTCCATTTTTCCAGTGAGAAGTTGATGTGTGAAGGCTGTATGTCCAAAAATCTGATTTGCCAATTTTTTAAAATTATCTTTCTTACAACTAGAATCATTGAAGGCTAAAAATTCGATTAAATGAATGATTTCGTGTTCGATGACGTGCATAAGAGCCTCCAGACGGTTTTTGGTTTCATAGCCTACTAAATTTATAGTTGTTTTAGCATCGTCTTTGAATGAATTAAAAATCAAATAAGCAGAAATACGCATTCTAAACTGAATCGGATTCTGATTTGTAATTTTATAATACATTAATTTTCCCCCTGCCGAAGTCATTTTTTTGGAGAAATCAAAAGCCATTTTATCAATTACTTTATTTTCTTTGAAATAATTATCAAAAAAATAAGTATCATATAACTGAAAAATTAGTTTTATATCATCATTCGAAACAACTTGAAAATTATCCGTTTTTATTTGTTTGGATTGAATAAAAACCTGCTGACCGACTTTTTCGAATCGTTCATTTATTTCCCTTTTTGAATAGTGGTAGTTTAGAAGTTTCATAGATACTTATTTTCAACCGTCAACGAGGCGTTGCCGTTGTTGAGGATTATAATTAAAAACCTCGTTTGACCGACGTTAAATAAAATATTACATTTCAATTCCCATTTTTTGCATCAAAAACACTGCATTTGTATTCTGACAAACTCCTTTTTTGATTTTGTAAGGATAGTGCAATCCTGTATCCATATTCTCTACTTCGAAAGCATAATTTGTAATTTTGTTTGGAAAATCAGCTTCCATTTTTGATAATTCTATATCGTGAGAAGCAATAAATGCTGTTGTAGGTAGCTTTAAAAGCTGTTTTATAATTGCCACCGAACCCAAATAACGGTCTTTTGAATTTGTTCCTCTCAAAATCTCATCTAATAAAACCAAATTGTATTCTCCTTTTTTATCAGCTTCTTCCAAAATATCAAGAATTTGTTTTAGTCGTTTTAGCTCTGCAAAAAATGATGATTCTCCTTTTTCTAACGAATCAATAATACGCATACTGCTGCTAATCAGCATCGGAACAAAATCAAATTTGGTCGCACAAACAGGCGCACCAGCACACGCCAAGACCATATTTATCCCCAAAGCTCTCAAAAATGTACTTTTTCCTGCCATATTTGAGCCTGTAATCAATGCAATTTCACGAATAGTTGAGGCTGTAAAGTCATTATCAATTCTTACTTCCTGTTTCAAAAGTGGGTGTGCCATTCCTACAATTTCAAAGGCATTTTTAGTAATTTTTTGTTCGTTTCCATTATTATTCAATACCGAAATTACAGGAAAGATATATTCCTTATGATTGAATGAAAAAGAAGCCAAACTAAACAAGGTTTCAAATTCGGCTAATGTTTCTATCCATTTTGGCGTATCATTTTTATGGTCTTTTCTCCATTTTTCCAATTTAATTGCAAAATGAATATCCCACATAAAAAGCCCATTCAAAAATAGAAAAGCAACTCCATTCATTCTATACTCAAACAATTCTAAAGTTTTGGCGAGTTCTTGAGCAGCCTTCGAACTGCCTTTGAGTTTGTCTTGTAACTCTTTTGTTTGGCTTTTTTGAAAAACACTATTTTCAATAATTTTCCATAAAGAAGCGTATTTTTGAAGAAAAGGAATATTTTTACCTACTGTATCATAGGTCATTTGTAGTTTTGGAAACAAACTACCCACAATTCCTAGTTGTAGAAGCGAAAGAAAAACAGGTAAAATATATGTAACAAATCCCATAAATGTAGCAATCCAACTTCCGACTGTTAGGATAGGCAAAACAAATCGAATAATATTCAATACTTTACTCTCCAAAAAAGCATCTTGAGAAACTAGCCATTTTTTGAGTTGCAAATATTGGTTCGTTGTTTCTTCGTTTAGATGTGCTGTTGTTTGTAGATTTAATCTTAATTCTGTTGTTTCTTTTTTATCTTCTGCAAGTTCTTTTATGATTTCTTGTCTTTTAATAATTGTTTTTTCATCTGTTTTTTTAGACAACCAATTTGCCAAAAATTCTCTTCCTACACTTGTATTTGTACGTGAGATATAAGAAAAAAGGCTTGTTTGTCCAAAAATATCCAAATCTTTTATATAAGCGTGCAAGACATCATAAAACTCTGTTCCAGCATCAAGATTTTCAAAATTATATTCTAATCTATCATTTTCTTTTTCTAAAAGAGCAATTCTGGTTTTCCAATAATTTCTTTTTTGTTCGGATTGTTGATAGAGCTTTACCAAAAAAATAAATCCAAAAAACAAGACAAAACTAGAACCTATTACAATTTGCCAACCTTCATTAAGCAAGAAATAAAGAACAACCAAAGCTGTAAAAAAATAAATCAAACGAATAGTAGCAATCAAACGAGATTGATTCTTGAATTTTGAAAAGGCTTGGTTTGCTTCTGTAAGATATGATTGATACATAATAAAATTATTATTTGTTTTAGTTTCAGAGCTTTCATAAATTAAAAATACGACCCCATTTTATTTTTCAAAAAAATAGTATCATTTAGGAAAGTTTTATTTTTTTTTGCTAAAAATCAGAGAATGCAAATATACTGGTAAAAAAATAATTTTGGAAATTTTATTATTATCAGAATCTTTAGAAGTTGTTAAAAATGATTATTATAATTTGTAGAAATGACAACAAAAAAAAGCATTTTTAAAATAGTTTGAAACTAAATTAAAAATGCTTTTTAAATTTCTTAAAAATGTAGTCAGCAATACACCGCTCAACCATCTACCCTTGCTGCCTTCCGACCCTGGGGGAGTTCAACAGGAGCTAGTCACGCTGACTACGATGCAAAGGTACGAATCTTTTTCAGACATGCAATAGGTTTGGTGAAAAAAATGAAAGTTTTTTAATAAAAAATCATTTTTAATTTTGAATTATCATTTAAGATGCTTATTTTCAAGGTTTTGCGTTTTATTTTCACTTATTCATTTTGCAAAGAAAATTATTCTTAAATTGATGTATTCAGAAAATCAACCAATTTTCTGGTTGCAATCGCTCTATGACTAATTTTATTTTTATCAGATAAAGACATTTCTGCAAATGTTTGGTCATATCCTTCTGGTACAAAAATAGGGTCATAGCCAAAGCCATCTTTTCCCCTTGGGGTATCTATAATTTTGCCTTTAATTATTCCTTCAAATTGTTGTTGTTTTCCATCAATAATCAATGTAAAAACAGTTTTGAATTGTGCTTTTCGGTTTGTATTTCCTTTTTGAGCTTCTTCATTTAGATTTTTCAAAACTAATTTCATATTTTGTTCTGAATCTCTATACGAACCCATTATTTGGTCTGCATACATTGCCGAACTTACCCCCGGTTCTCCATTTAGAGCCTCAATTTCTAGCCCTGTATCATCGGCAAAACAATTTGTATCATAATTTTGATAGACATACAATGCTTTTTGTTCAGAATTTCCTTCAATGGTAGGAGTTGTTTCTGGTATTTCTTCTCTACAATCAATTTCTTTTAAACTTACCAATTCAATATTTGAAGGAAGGGCAGCTTTTACTTCTTCTATTTTTTTTTGATTATTGGTAGCAAAACATATTTTCATTATTTTGATTTTTTTTGATAAATTTGAATAAAATGAAGAAAAATATAAATTTATATTATCCTGTAATTATCATACAAGATAAGGAATTGAAATGAAATAAATTACTATTTTTTATTTTACTTCAACAGTCTGAAAGAAAAGACTCTTGTACAACAACAACCTAATTTCTATTTATGCTAGAAAAACTAGATACAATTCCATGGAACAAATTGCAACATGCTTATGGTTCTGCTGCTGATATTCCTAATAATATACGAGCTTTATCAAGTGATAATTTTGAAGTAAGGCAACAAGGTCTTCAAGCTCTTTATGGAAATATTTTTCATCAAGGAACACGTTATGAAGCTACTCCTTATGCTATTCCATTTTTGTTCGAACTCATTCAAAATAAAAATACTAAAGACAAACATAGACTTATTTATTATCTAATTAATTTGGCTTTAGGATATGAAAATTCATACTTGTTGGAGGGAATAAATCCACGCCAAATAAAAACCGAACTCAAGCAGGCACAAGAGGACATGTCTTTGCAAGAAATTGAAGATGGTAAAGAATATGGATACAGTTATTTGGCTCTTTTAGATTGTTATGTTTTTGTAGAAGAACGAACTTATATTTTACAAGAAATAATAGAAAAAACACCTAAAAATGATAATAATAGAAGTCTAATAAATGCTGCTATTTATGCTCTCTCGTGGTTTGCAGAAAAAGGAAATCAATCAATGAAATGTATCAAAAATCAGATTCCTTTTCTCAAACATGAAGAAGATATTGCAAATTGTATTTTGGGCATCGGATTGCTTCATAAAAATACAGAACCAAAAAGTAATATTTTGTATTTAGAAAAATACTTAACTTCTTCGTCTTTGCTTTTAAAAACATCGGCAGCCATTGCACTTGCCAAACCTCCTCTTGATGACCAAATTATTACTATTTTGATAGATTCAATTACTTTTAATGAAGCACTAAGAAATACAGAAATAATTCCATTTAATGACGGAAATATAAATGGATACGCAAGTGGAATACTTTCAACCTATGCACAAACTAAAGAAGAAGAACAAAAAATACTCTTAGCTTTATGCCAAACTTTAGGCAAACTCAATATGTATCAAGCTACCGAAACAACAGTATTTATTTTAGAAATTTTGAACAAAAAAAGAACCATTCCAATAAAAGAAACTAATATAAAACAATTAGAAAAAAATGAAATAATTGCACTAAGAGCCATCGCAAATTCGAAAGGTTGGGGAGAAGGCAAAATGTCTTTTGCCAACCATTCTTTAATAATAAAAGAAGCTGGGCTTCCAAACTCAAAACAAAAATTGATAGATTATTTAGCAGAATATTATTAAAAATAGAGTTTAATATCTTTACAAATTTAATTCAGAAAATAAATGGATTCTTAAAATGATAATTCACAAATTAGACAGCAACAAACACAACGATTTTTTAAAGCAAAAACGAATAGACCCTATCACAGGAGATTTATTACAAGAAAATGACAACATTGTACTTTGTGCAGTATGTAAATCTGCTTTTTTGGCTGATTCGTGGGAATATATTGAACGAACTCATTGTAATCAGAATACAACATTACAAGAAATACCTAAAAATAAAATATTCAAATTAGATAAAAATAATTTTAGTTTGGGTTATTTTGATATCGAAACTCTTGACCAAAAGATGGTCTTGAAAGCACACGAAGGCGTTTTCTCCACTTTAGGGGTTTTTGCTGATATTTTCCTAATTTTATTTAATACTAATTTTCTATTTATGTTTCTTGCCTATTTTATAGGGCTTGGAATTGGAAAAGTGAAGTATAGTTATTTCAATTCTTATAGTGAAACCTTAGAAATAGAAAATCGAAACTTGGTAATTGATAGAGGACTAAAAACCGAAAAGTTTTTTTCTTTTGATGCCATTGAAAAAGTTTCTTATGGAAAAAAAAGTATTTATTCTCATTTTCTTTCCCTAGGGCTTTACAAACAGGCACGTAAGACAAGTGATTTTAAAATAAAAATTAACGAAAATCAAAAATCAAAAACATATAGATTTTTAATAGAAGACCAAAAATTAAGACGATTTGAGAGAGAAGAACAACTTCTAACAAAGCTAAATAGAATTGCCAAGGCAAATAAACTTCCTCTACTAAAAACAAATAATAATCAAATAGAAAATATATAAATTATGAATATTCATCGATTAGAAGCAGAAAAGCATCAAGATTTTTTGAATGAAGAAAGAATAGACCCCATCACAGGAGATTTATTACAAAAAAATGATAAAATTGTAATTTGTGCAAACTGCAAATGTGCTTTTTTGGTTGATTCGTGGCATTATATAAATAGCAAACATTGTAATCAAACACATACTTTAAAAGAAATTCCGATACAAAAAACGGTCAAGATTAGTAAAGAATCAAGAAATGAAAGATTAAATAACCTTGCTTTTTTTCAGTTCAGAACAGTCAAACAATCGGAGGTAAGAAATATCTATACAGGCTTTTTGGGTTTAATTGCTGGAATTTTTGTAGGGCTTACTATTCTATTAGGATTAGATTTTGTATCCTTAGGATTAATGGCAGGATTGTTAGTTTTGGGGGTTAGTAGAGAAATGTACAAACAAAAATCATTAGTTTTAAACTCTGGATATTTGCTAATCAACCAGAATAAAAAAGATGTAGTTATGATTAAAAACAAAGACATAAAAACTATTCACACTCAAAAAGCTAAATTCTTTTCTCGTCTTGCTAATTCTATTTTGTTCAATAAAAAAGAAGATTTTTATCATCTAATTATCACAACAAAGACAGGAAAGACACATAAAGTTTTTTTATCAGAACATGAAGTAAAACGAATCGAAACAGAAACCAATATTCTTAAAAAATATGCTCATCTTACAAATACTCAACCTTCTATTAATATGCCTCTGATTACCACACCCTCAAACAATGACTTAAATTTGCCCTTCTAATATCATATTATTATCTATCAATTCTGAAAAATGACAAAAATTAAAGAACTAATTTCTACTCAAATTACTATCGTTGGAGGTGGTTTGGCTGGCTTGGCGTGTAGTATTCGATTAGCTAGAGCAGGATTAAAAGTTATTTTGATAGAAAAAAATACCTACCCATTTCATAAAGTCTGTGGAGAATATATTTCAAATGAAGCCTTAAATTATATACAATCTTTAGGTATAAATCCTTTTGATTTTGGAGCAGTTTCTTTAGAAAAATTTTGGCTTTCTTCTCCCTCTGGAAACAAATTAGAATTAGATTTACCTCTAGGTGGTTTCGGAATTAGTCGTTATACTTTAGATTATGAATTGTCCAAAATTGCAAAAAAAGAAGGAGTACAGCTTTGGGAGGGTGTTTTTGTAAAAGATATTGTGAATAATGATAAATTAAATAAAAAAAAGGATTATAAATTTGTGATTGAAACATCAAAAAACACTATACAAAGCCAAATCGTAATTGGTTCTTATGGCAAACGAAGCAACTTAGACAATAAATTAAAACGAGATTTTTCTACTAAAAACTCTCCTTATATCGGTGTAAAATATCATCTAAGAACCAATTTGATGCCTAATAATGTTATCGCACTGCACAATTTTTGGCGTGGTTACTGTGGAATCTCAAGAATTGAAGATGACAAGTTTTGTCTTTGTTATCTTTCTCATAAAAATAATATTATTGACTTTAAGAAAATAGAAAATATTGAAAAACAACTTTTTACAGAAAATCCTTTTCTCAACCAGATTATTAAAAAAGCTGATTTTTTGTATGAAAAACCAGAAATAATAAATCAAATTTCTTTTTTACCTAAAAAATTAATTGAAAATGATATTTTGATGTGTGGAGATTCGGCAGGAATGATAACGCCCTTGTGTGGAAATGGAATGGCGATGGCTCTTCATAGCTCAAAAATATTGAGTGATTTGTTGATTAATTATTTTAATACAAAGATAGATTTTACAATTCTAAAAAATGAATACCAAAAATATTGGAGTACTGAATTTCGATTAAGGTTGAAGGCAGGTCGGACAGTTCAGCATTTTTTTGGAGGACGAAAATCTAGCGAATTTTTGATAAATACATTCAAACATATTCCTTCTTTGGCTCGCAAAATAGTCAGTCTGACACATGGAAAGTCATTTTAATCAAAAAAAATAACTTATTAGTCCTTTATTTAGCTATATTTAATCTTATAAGTAATTGGACTTAATTATTTTTAGGTATAAGAAAATAAGTAATATTTAAAAAATTCTATCTCTAAGCTAAACAAAATCTTCAAAACTTACGTTTGAAAAATAGATTTTTAAATCGTAAATCTTTAAATTTGTATGCTCTAATCAAAATTTTAGAAATAGAAGTTAAATAATTAGCAAATTATTTTTTTGCATAATTGATAACAATTCATTTTCTTAGTAACTTATTAGAATGAATATCAAAAATTACTCATTTATTGTTAGACAAAAAACAACATTCTCACAAAAAAAAGATAATTTCAAATATGGCAGACGTAAATATAAACTTTGTACACCCAACAGACGGACGCATGATTAGTGCAACTTTAGATGACACAATGACTGTACAAGAAATTATAGGTGAACTTATAACACACGATTTTATCAAAAATAGCCAGCAAGGATATAATCTTGCCATAAAAGGAGGAAATCGTATGCTTAACCACCAAACATTAGGGCAAGCAGGAGTTGCACACGGAACTACTTTTAGAGTTATTCCAGCAACTGACGCAGGAAAATAAAGTAAGAAGTATAAATTTAGAAGTAAAAAATAAAGAATACAATTACTACTAAATAAAATATAAATTACGAAAGTAAATACAATAAAAAATACCTTTTAGTGTCAATATTATAAAACAAACTATTAATCATTAGGTTATACAATTATTAGAATTTAACTGATTACTGCATAACTGATAACTGAAAAAAATGGCTACTCCTCAAGAAATACGAAATCGTCGTCTGGCGAATGATTATAAAGAAATGGAAAATATTAGTGGCTCATTGCTTTCTTTTGAGCCACTTGTAGGCAATGCACCATACGTAGAAGAATATGAAGTAACAATTTTTGTACGAAGTATTGTTGATACACAACCTACTTATCGAAATCAACACAAACTCAAAATTACACTTCCAGAAGCCTATCCTCAAGCACCCCCTCAATTAGAGCTTTTAGATGAGCCTTTCATCTATCACCCTAATTGGTTTAAAAATGGTAGATGGTGTTACGGAACATGGGAAATGTCGGAAGGATTGGGAAGGCACATGATTCGAATGATTCGAACGCTTCAATATGATATGGAAATTACAAATGAGCATAGCCCAGCCAACGAAGAAGCTCGTAATTGGTACTTGCGCATGCGAAATAGTGGAATATTTCCGTGCGATAAGCAAGATATGCCAGACCCAACCAAAGAAAGAGCTGTCAAAAAAAGTTCAGGATTTAGAATTACTGGATTTGGTACAGAAACACCAACACAACAAGATAAATCTTCAAATGAACAAAAAAAGGGTGGTTTCAGAATACATTAAAACATATAAAATTAAAAAAAAATTATCTATACGTTAGAATTGTACATTTCAGTTCGTAATTTTTAATATTCGTAATTGAATACCAAATGTTTAAAATCACAAAAGAAACTGCTCCTTATTTTCCCAAAAAGGCAAAAAATATGCCTTTTTGGGAATCTTTTTTTGATAAGAATTTAAAATCATTTTTTCAAGAAAAACCTATTTTAGATGCTATTTTTATTCATAAAGAAGCCTTTCAAATTATCAAAAACCATATAGGTTTTGGGAATGATATTACAGAAAATCAAGTCGAACAAGGAGGTTTGCTTTTTGGCGAAGTTATAGAATATCAAAACCAAGAAAACAAAACTACATTTATAGGAATTGTTAATCACGCTCTTGCTGCCAAAACGGCTGAAGGTTCGATGAGGCATCTACATTTTAATCATGCTACGTGGCATTCTCTTTTAGAACAACAAGAAAAAATAGATGAAAAAAAATCTAAAAAACAGCTTATTGGCTGGTATCACACTCACCCAAAACATTTAGATGTTTATTTTTCTCATGTTGATAAAAAAAATCATCTTACTTTTTTTAATAAAGATTGGCATTTTGGTTTGGTTTTGAATCCACAACGAGAAGAAATAAAATGTTTTTTAGGAAATAATTTTGAAGAAGTATTATGTATTTTAGAATAATTAAAATCAAACAAATGTCTTCAACACTTTGCCTTTCAAATTATTCCCCAAATTTATAAATGGAGAATTTTTTGATTTAGAAATATTTATTTCTTTTGTAAACTTCCATTCTTCATTTGGATAAAAAACAGTCAAATTAGCTTTTTCTCCTTCTTTAATTTTGGGTTGTTCTATTTTTAGAATCTTTCTTGGATTAATCGTAATTTTTTGGATTAATTCTTCTATACTCAAGTATTTTTCTGTCTGCTTTCGAATGGCTGCAAAAGCTGTTTGAAAATTAATCATTCCAAAAGCTGCCAAATCAAACTCTAATTTTTTTGCTTCCTCATCGTGTGGAATATGATTCGAAACAATAACATCAATCGTATTATCTTTCAAACCTTCCAAAAGAGCATTTTTATCATCTTGAGTACGCAAAGGAGGAAAAACTTTCAAAAATGTATCAAAAATAAAAGCATCTTTTGCCAAATCTTCATCTAAAAATGAGAGTTGATAAGCTGCTATATCACAAGTTACCTTCAAACCTTCTTGCTTTGCTTTTCGAATTAAATCAACACTACGAGCCGTCGAAATAGTAGAAAAATGAATCTTGCCACCTGTATAACGCAAAATCTCCAAATCTCTCTGAATCATCATTTCTTCAGCAATGGAGGGCAAGCCTTTTAAACCCAATTTTGTTGAAATAATTCCTTCATGCATGTGTCCATTCGAAAGAATTTTGTCAGAAGCAAGCTGCATCACAAGACCATCAAAAGCCTGCGTATATTGCAAAGCACGCAACAAAACGCCTGTATGAGAAATATTTTTTAGACCATCAGAAAAAGCAACAGCACCAGCTTTATGAAGGTCATACATTTGGGTCATTTCTTGCCCTTCTGCTTTATGTGTAAGAGCTGCAATCGCAAAAAACTCTACCTTTGATTTTTTATTTTCCTGTTCTAAAAAATAAATATTTTCTTTGTTTTCTATCGTTGGTTGTGTATTTGGCAAAATAGCCACTTGTGTAAAACCTCCCAAAGCTGCTGCCTTAGCTGCACTACACAACGTTTCTCTATATTCCATTCCTGGTTCGGGAACAAAAGCACGCATATCACACCAACCCACCGAAACAAAAGCATTTTGACAATCTATTTTTTTATAATTTGTGGGAATTGTTATAGCTAAACTGTCTTTTTGATTATATTCTTGAATATGAGTAATTATTCCATCTTTAATACCAATACAATATTCTGTCTTTGGATTATAATTTTTATCAATAATCTTTACTTTTTGAGAAAAATCTTTCTCCATATTATGTGAAAGATTTGATTTATGTGGCTTTATTGTTAGAGGAAAAGGTAATCCAAAGTCATTCAATTCAGCTTCTCATGGAGCTGGTCGAGCAATGTCGCGAAGTCAAGCTAAGAATAGTTTTACAGGTAGTCAAATGCGCAAAGAATTGAGAAAAAACAGCGTAAAATTGATTGGTGGCGCAATCGACGAATCTCCAATGGCTTATAAGGATATTCATAAAGTGATGGCTGCTCAAACGGATTTGGTTGACATTTTAGGCACATTTACACCTAAAATTGTACGAATGGATAGAGCGAAATAATTAAAAATAGAGAATTGAAAATGCTTTTGTTGGCGTTTTCAATTCTCTATTTTCATTTTTCATTTACAAAAAAATTAAGCTTTCGTGAGTGTAAAACCAAAAGTAGAACCAGCGTTTTCGCGACTACGTACATTGATGGTTTGGTCGTGTGCTTCTATGATATGTTTGACAATCGAAAGCCCTAGTCCTGTGCCACCTTGATCGCGAGAGCGTCCCTTGTCAACTCGATAAAATCGCTCAAAAAGATGTGGCAAATGTTCTTCCGTAATTCCGATACCATTATCCGTCATTTCTACCAAAACTTGGTTTTCCATATCATAAAACCCAGCCTTAGTGTATCCATCATCCGAACCATATTTAATCGAATTAGAAACCAAATTAGTAATGACTTGTCTAATTGCTTCTCTATCTCCTTTTACATAATAAGGCCGGTCGCTTCCTTCCTTGAAGTGCAATTTTATGCCACGTTTTTTGGCTTTAATCTCTAGGTCATCAAAGACTTCTCTAGTCAATACTTGAATATCGAATCGTTGAAAATCCATAGATAATTCGCCAGATTCTAAACTTGCAATACGCTCAAGGTCTTGAACGATTGTATTTAATCTTTCAGCATTAGAAACCGAACGATTGATGTATTTCTTTAGTAATTCTGGGTCATCAATATCACCATCTAGCAAGGTATATAGATAGCCTTGAATATTGAAAATAGGTGTTTTGAGTTCATGAGAAATATTCCCCAAAAAATTCCTTCGATAAGCTTCCATTTCTTTAAGGTTATCGATCTCCTTTTTTTGGCTCTTTGCCCAATCTAATACTTCTTTTTCAACATCATCTATGATATGATTTCTCAAATCAATTGTGTTTCCATTCCCGTTACTTGGTCGCTTGAGCCGATGAATAGCTTTATAAATAACCTTTATTTTTCTATAAATAAAACGAGTTAAAGCATAAGAAAATAAATAATACCCTGTAATAAAAACCAATACAACAATGACAAAAAGGGATAGCCACGAAAAGTTCCCAAAAATTAATTTGGTGAAAATCAGCACCAAAAAATTTACCGCAGCAATGATTAACGCTACATATAAAGCCAACTGTCTGGGCGTTGGATTTTTCATTCTCATTGCCTTTTATTTTAGTAAAATTATTAACCTACTTTACAGGATACTATTCTTGTTAAAAAAGTCTACAAATAACTATGGAAAATATGATGAAAAGGAATTACAAGCTACTGCTATTAGTACTGCTTTTGGCATTCGCCTCGTGCAGTTTTACGACGAAAAAATTTCAGGATCCCAATAAAGACAAGCTTTTGGTGCAGTTGATTACTTATGTATTAGAAGAAGGACATTATAATCCACAAGAACTAAATGACACTTTTTCA